>CAYGBB010000128.1:0-6207 GCA_964347985.1 uncultured Moraxellaceae bacterium | reverse complement strand
GCCGCCCAGGCGTTACCTGGCACTCTGCCCTGTGGAGCCCGGACTTTCCTCCCCCACCGCAAGCAGTGGCAGCGACCGTCCGGCCGACTCCGCCGCGGAGATTACGCAGGACCACGCCCGGACACAAGGAAAAGACATGGAGAAAACCAGACCGTCAGATCATCCTTTCAATGCCAGCGCGCGCTCATACAAGGCATTCTTCTTCATGCCGGTTATTCCGGCCGCCAGTGCTGCTGCCTGCTTGACCGGCAACTCCGCGAGCAGAATGCCGAGTACCCGGTCAGGCTCCTGCCAGTCCTGCTCGCCGGCAGCTTCTGGCGCACCTTCAAGTACCAGTACAATTTCGCCACGCTGCTGATCCGGGTCGGTGCTTACCCACGCCAGCATTTCAGTCAGTGAGTACTGACGTACCGTCTCGAATGTCTTGGTCAGCTCACGCGCCAGCACAACACGCCTGTCACCGCCCAGCACGGCGACCATATCCTGCAGGCACTCCACAATCCGATGCGGTGCCTCGTAGAACATCAGGGTGCGAGTCTCCCCGGCCAGATGCTGCAGGCGCTCACGGCGGCCGGCAGTCTTTGCCGGCAGGAAACCCTCAAAGATGAAGCGGTCCGAGGGCAGCCCCGCCGCCGACAGCGCGGCAATTGCAGCGCAGGCCCCGGGAATGGGTACCACCCGGAAACCTGCTGACTGTGCGGCTGCCACCAGCCGGTAGCCAGGATCACTGATCAGCGGCGTCCCGGCATCGGAGATGAGGGCAATGTCATCGCCTCGCTCAAGCTGGGCCAACAAGCCCTCCACCCGGCCGGCTTCATTGTGGTCATGTACGGCCACCAGACGCGTCGGAATATTGAAATGCTGCAACAGCCGCCCGGAGTGCCGGGTATCTTCCGCCGCCACCACCGTCACCGCCTTCAGCGTGGCAACAGCTCGCGGACTCCAGTCATCCAGATTGCCAATAGGCGTCGCCACCACATACAGTACGCCTCTCTTTTGCATGATTACCTCTGTCTGCCCAACATGACTGTCAATCGCCTCCGGTACCCAGGGCTGCTTCTTGCATTTCTTGCCAGCCTGATCCAGCCCGTCGCTGCCACTCCCGTAGCCGACATTGCCGTGCTGTTGCCGCAGAAAGGGCGTCTGACCCAGGTCGGACAGTCGATTCGTGATGGCTTGCTAGCCGCGTATTATCAGGACAGTGCGGCAGGCTCCGATAGCCCCCGTTTGCGCTTTTATGACAGCAGCGAGATGCCCGCCCCCGTGCTGGTCCAGCTGGCGGTCGCCAATGGTGCCACTGCCGTCATTGGTCCTCTCGACCGTGAGCAGGTGCAAGCCCTGCTGGTGGCCGGCGTGCCTCCCGTACCGGTTCTGGCCCTCAACCGTGCTGCAGGTGGCCAGCAAGCGGTGTTCCAGATGGCACTGTCCCCCGAGGACGAAGTCGCTACGCTTGCACAATGGATGCATCAGCGCGGCCTGCGCCGGCCTCTGTTACTGGCCCAGCAAAGTGATGCTTCCGCACTGCGCTTTCTGCAGTTGTTTGACGTAGCCTGGATAGGGCTGACAGGAAACAAGCCTCTTCGACACTCGCTGGATGACACACGCAAAGGTGGAATTGCTGCTGCAGTGCGTGATCTTGCGACCCACGCTGCAGCCGCAGACAGCCTTTTCCTGGCATCCCCGGCAATTGCCACGCAGGTACAGCCTGCACTTACCTATTATCGGCAGGCGCTTCCGCTGTTCACGCTGTCTTCGGCGTGGAGCCCTGACGTTGATACGGCTGACCAGCAGGATCTTGATGGTCTGGGTTTTTGCGGCCTGCCCTGGATGCTCGAAGCCGAGCGGCCTGAACAAACCGCCTTGTACGAGGCACAGCCCCGCCCCGCCGCCAGCCATGACCGGCTCCATGCCTTTGGGGCAGACGCATGGTCGGTCCTGCGGTCGCTTAACCGTGTCCGGCAGGGCGAGGCCTTGGCCCTGCGCACAGGACGCTTGCAAATGGATGGCAACGGACACCTCATCCGCTTGCCCACTTGTGCAGAGATACGCCATGGAACGGCCACCATTGTCTTCACCCCGGAACCCTCCGAACCGGCAACAGATCGGCGCTGAGGGCGAGCTGGCCGCCCGTCG
The DNA here is from genome assembly GCA_964347985.1 of uncultured Moraxellaceae bacterium. GTDB lineage: Bacteria > Pseudomonadota > Gammaproteobacteria > Pseudomonadales > Moraxellaceae > UBA2031. Next base: position 4,074 of record CAYGBB010000128.1, on the reverse strand, counting down.
CCACCTTGAGCAGAGGGGCTGTCAGCTGGTTTGCAGCAACTACCGCAGCTATCGTGGTGAAATCGACCTTGTCATGCTGCAGGAGCAATGCCTTTTGTTCATCGAAGTCCGCCTACGCCGCCACACGGCATTTGGTGGCGCCTTTGGCAGCATCACCTTCGCCAAACAACAAAAAATCATTGCAAGCGCCAGGGCTTTTCTCCACCATCATCCGCAATTTCAAGGCCGCGACTGCCGCTTTGATGTCGTTGCCCTTCAGCATGACCACGGCCTCTGGCAGATCGAATGGCTGCCGGCCGCCTTCACGACCTGACACCGAATGCACGATCGAATTCTTACTCTCGCCGGCGACAGCCTGCAGTCACTGTCCGCCATTGCCGAAACCCAGGTGACCGCCATCGCAGCACTGGCCCAGACAATGGTCGATGCCCTGATGCACGACCAGCGCATATTCTGCTGCGGCAACGGTGCGTCTGCCGCCAATGCGCTCAGTTTTGCAAGCAAGCTGGCCAACCGCTATGAGCGCGAACGCCCCGCTTTCCCGGTGATCATGTTGGGGCAGGATAGCGCCGTACTGACCGCCATTGCGGCAGATGTCAGCTTTCAGGATGTCTTTGCCCGTCCGCTGCAGGCACTGGCTCGCCCGGGCGACCTGTTGCTTGCGCTCAGCGCCAGTGGCAATGCCGCCAATGTGGCCCAGGCTGCCCGTGTCATACAGTCTGCTGGCGGCCGGGTGCTGGCACTGACAGGCGAAGATGGCGGGGAGCTCGGCCGGATGTTACGCCCTGACGATATCCATCTGCGTCTACCGGGCAATCATCTTGCCCGTGTTCATGAGGCACAGCTTTTTGTGCTCAACTGCTGCTGCGATCTAGTCGACCGCGAGTTTTTCGGAGCCAATGATGTTTAAAAGCACTCTCAGGATTATCACCACCTGCTCACTGCCCATATTCCTTTCCGCCTGTACCGGCCTGATTGCCAACGCCACCGGCCCGAATCCGATCGGCAAGGCACCCGGTGAGCGGACGCTGAGCATGAGCCTGGAGGACAGCGGCATTGAAACCACGGCCAACGTCAATATCCGCAAGGCCGACCCACGCTTTCGTGATGCCAACGTTAATGTGGTCAGTTTCTACAACAGCGTACTGCTGGCAGGTCAGGTCCAGGATGACGCCCTGAAGCAGCAGGCAGAACAAATCGTTCGCCAGATTGCCGAGGTCCGTCAGGTTCACAATGAGCTGACGGTGGGTGCCATCAGCTATTACGGTGAGCGGACCAGTGATGGGCTTATTTCGACCCGCATCCGCACGGCCCTGACTCTGGAAAAGGGATTTCCATCTTCCCGCACCAAGGTCTTCACTGTTGCCGGAACGGTTTATCTACTGGGCAAACTCACTCCGGCCGAGGCAGATCAGGCAATACTCATCATCAGCCAGGTGGGTGGCGTAAAGAAAATCATCAAGATGCTGGACTACCTGCCGGAGCCATCCCGCCCAACCTGAACTGCCAAATAAAAAAGCCCGCAGCATGATGCGGGCTTTTTTATGGGAGCAGATTGCTGCAGTACTTACTTCACAACGCGCAAGGTAGGACGTGCAGGCTTTTCCGGCTCGGGTGGCTCATCATGACCATCATCATCCGGAGGTAAATCATCTTCCTCGTCAAAAAACATGCCCTGCCCGTTTTCACGCGCATAAATGGCCAACACTGCTGCCATCGGTGCGTCCACCACCATCGGCACCCCGCCGAAGCGGGCTGAAAATGTCAGCCGGTCATTGTGAATGAACAGATCCCGCACTGCACCTGGCGCTATATTGAGAACAATTCGCCCGTCCTGAACATAAGCTGTTGGCACCTGTACTCCCGCCCGCGTTGCATCCACCAACACATGCGCCGTGAGATTGTTGTCGTTCAGCCATTCATAGATGGCGCGCACCAGATAGGGGCGACTTGATGTCATCGCGAAATCCTTCCCCGGAAATCAGATTAACCATCTGGCAGCATATGATCAGCCACTGCCAGTCTTGCTGTCGAAAAAAAAGGATGGCGATGCCATCCTTTTTTAAATCACGTTCACCATCAGGCGTTGCGAATATCACGCTCGAAATCTGACAGGCTGGCCAGAAAGGCTTCACGCGCAAACAGGCGATCCATGTACTTGAGCATGAACTTGCACTGTTTTTCCGGCAATTCGATTTCCATCAATGGCAAGCGCCAGAAAATCGGTGCCGCAATGCAGTCCACCAGGGTGAACTCGTCACTCATGAAATACGGCTTTTCACCAAAGATCGGGGCAATCGTGATCAGGCTGTCACGCAGCTCCTTGCGTGCCTTCGCCGTCGCTGCTGTGTCCTTGCCTTTGCTGGCCAGCAACAGATCCACATGTGGGCACCAGTCACGCTCAATCCGGTACGACAGCAGACGATTCTGCGCTCGGGCCACCGGATAAACCGGCAACAGCGGTGGATGCGGAAAACGCTCATCCAGGTATTCCATCATGATCTTGGTTTCATAGAGCGCCAGTTCACGATCAACCAGGGTAGGCAGACTGTTATAGGGATTGAGATCAGCCAAATCTTCCGGCTTGTTGGTGCTCGTGACATTGATTACATCAACGGACACACCCTTCTCGGCCAGCACGATGCGGACCCGGTGGCTGTAATGATCAGCGCCATCCGAGTAGAAGGTCATCGAGGAACGGCGTGTAACCACACCCATGCTTGCACTCCAGTCAAACGAGGTGCCTGTCGGGGAGACCTGCACCAAAATACAAAAAGGGCGGCGAAGAAATCCGCGCCCTTGCCACCCGCCCCACGCTGAACAGGACAGGCTAAAGACGAAGCGCCCGGGCATGCCCGGGCGCTCACGACACTACTTGATGTCTTTCCAGTATTCCTTGTTCAGGAACCATACCGGAATCAGCAGGACAAACAGGAAGAACAATACCCATACCCCGAGGCGCTCACGCTCGACCTTTACCGGGTCGCCCATGTAGGCCATGAAGTTAACCAGGTCTCCCACCGACTGTTTGAACTCTTCAGGCTTCAGATCCTGCTCAAGGTCTGCCAGGACATGCGGCATGGCCACATCCTTGAATACCTTGTTGTTCACGCCGTAGGGGCGCGCGTCGTCAGGGTAGAACGACAGCAGGTAGGAGTAGACCCAGTTCGGCGAGCGCAGGCGCGTTTCCAGACTCAGGTCAGGAGGCGGAGCACCAAACCACTTGGCCTGATCCTTCTGCGAGACCTTGGTATCAATCGTTTCACCCACTTTGTCGGTGGTGAACATCATGTACTGCTCGACCAGCTTGGGATCAATGCGCAGGTCATTGGCCATGCGGTCATAGCGGATGTACTTGGCGCTGTGGCAGCCCAGGCAATAGCTCATGAAGAGCTTGGCGCCGTTTTGCAGCGACACCTTGTCCTGTGCATTCACCGGCGCATGCAGGCAATGCTTGAGTTCACCGCACTCACCGCCACTGGAAGCCTGTGCCACCAGCGGAGACAGGGCGAGAAGAACGAGAGCAATAAGCTTCTTCATCAGTGGCTCCCCCCGGTCAGACGCTCAGGTACCGGTTTGCATTTTTCGATCGAGGTATAGACAGGCATGAGCAGGAAGTACAGGAAGTACAATGCAGTCAGAACCTGGGCCAGCGGTGTATTCGGGATGCCGAAGGTGGTACCGCTGGACGGTACTACACCCAGGTAACCCAGAATCACAAAGCTCACCACGAAAATGGCCAGCCACACCTTGCTCATCCAGCCCTTGTAGCGGATGGACTTCACCGGGCTGCGATCCAGCCATGGCAGCACGAACATGATGGCAATGGCACCACCCATCACGACCACGCCCGGGAAGGCCGAGCCGGCGATCGATGGCATGGCACGCAACATGGCGTAGAAGGGGGTGTAATACCAGACCGGAGCAATGTGGGCCGGGGTCTTCAGCGGGTTGGCCGCCTCGAAGTTCGGACGCTCCAGGAAATAGCCACCGCCATCCGGGAAGAAGAAGATCACGGTGCAGAACACCATCAGGAACACCACAATGCCGACCAGGTCGTGCACGGTGTAGTAG
>CAYGBB010000127.1:3417-6299 GCA_964347985.1 uncultured Moraxellaceae bacterium | reverse complement strand
AGCGGAGAGACACTAGACCCGAGGGGGAAGACCCTGCATAAACTTGCGGGATTCTTCGGTGTCAACCCCGAATGGCTCCGCACAGGTAAGGGGCTCAAGCATCCGGTGGCGTCCATGAAAGACGACGAGTCGGAGCTTCTGCTGCTTTTCCGGGCTCTCAGCAAAGAGGGCCGAGAATACCTGCTGTCTAGAGCTCGCGCCCTACACGCCGACGAGTACCGCCGGGGGCCCTCCGCGCCCCCAGACCTACCCGCTCCAGCAATTCTGTTGCTGCTATTTCTGCCTCGGCAATGCTGCCATTGCGCAGCAGCAACGGCATGCAGACATTTTCCAGGGCGGTGAACTCCGGCAACAGATGATGGAACTGGTAAACGAAACCGATATAACGGTTACGCAACCAGCCACGGCGAACTTCATCACAACGGCTGATGTCTTCACCGCAAATGCGCACCTCGCCAGAGGTTGGTGTGTCGAGTCCACCCAGCAAATGCAGCAAGGTGGTCTTGCCTGATCCCGAGCTGCCTACAATCGCCACAAACTCGCCACGGGCGACCTGCATGTCGATACCATGCAGGATCTCGAGTACCTGGGGGCCTTCATCAAAGCGCTTGACCAGCGCACGGGTTTCCAGCACCAGCTCACTCATAGCGCAGGGCCTCCGCCGGTTGAACACGGGCTGCACGTCGTGCCGGATACAGGGTTGCCGCAAAGCTCATGGCAAAGGCAATTGCACTGACCCACAGCACATCAGACAGTTCCAGAGAGGACGGCAGATAATTCACAAAATAGGCATCAAACAGGCTGATGTTGAACAGTTTCTCGATACCGGAAGCGATGTCGCTGATCGTCAGTGACAACAATACGCCCAGAGCCACCCCGCTCAGGGTACCCACGACACCGACCACGGTCCCCTGCACCATGAAGATCTTCATGATGGTGCCAGGACTCGCACCCAGCGTGCGCAGAATGGCAATGTCGGCTTTCTTGTCCGTCACCACCATCACCAGGCTCGACACGATATTGAATGCCGCCACGGCCACAATAAACAGCAGCAGAATGGCCATCATGGCTTTTTCCATCTTGATGGCATTGAAGAGATTGCCATGAGTCTGCGTCCAGTCACTGGCATAGAAAAATTCCGGCAGTTTTTGCAGCACTGCGTCACTCACTTCACGTGCTGTGAACAGGTCATGCAGCTTCAGACGCACGCCCTGCACACGGTCACCGATGCGCAGCAGGCGGCCGGCATCATGCAGATGGACATAGGCAATCATGCTGTCGATATCGGCACCCACCTTGAAGATGCCCACCACGGTAAAGCGCTTGAAACGGGGGATCACCCCGGCAGGTGACAACGAGGCCTCCGGCAGGACCAGAGTGACCTTGTCTCCCTGAGCGACACCGAGATTGGCCGCCAGACCGGCACCCAGAATGATGCCGAACTCGTCCGCCCGCAGATCCTCCAGACGTCCCGCCTCCAGATGATTCTGGATGATGGAGACCTTCTTTTCGGCCTCCGGATCAATCCCGGTCACCATGGCGCCACTGACCATGCCACCTGCCGTCAGCATGCCCTGCAGCTGATTGAAGGGGGCAACCGCCTCAACCTCGGGATTACGCTGGGCAATGCTGGCCACTTTCTGCCAGTTCCGGAACGGCTCATAGGAATTGAGCGTGGCGTGTGGCACCATCCCGAGGATGCGACTCTTGAGTTCACGATCAAAGCCGTTCATGACGGACAGAACGGTGATCAGCACGGCCACTCCCAGCATCAGGCCGAGTATGGACGTGAGCGAGATGAAGGAAATGAAATGGTTACGGCGCTTCGCACGTGTGTAACGCAGGCCGATGAATAAAGGTATGGGCTTGAACATGCGGCGCATTAAACCACACTGTCTGTAAACCCGACATGCGCCCGAACCGATTTGCACATTTTTCGTACAGGGGAAATCCTGATGACTGAAGATCAAAAAAAAGAAGCCGAACGCCGCCGGGAACCCCGCGTCAACTCCACTCTAGCGGTCATCTATCAACGCATCAGCCCACGGGAAATCGAGGCAGACCCCTACGATGCCCGTTTTGATCTGCCCCAGCACTTCACCATGCGCGATGAACTGGCCCAGATCGACAGTGCGCAACGTGCGCATATCAAAGCACTTGCAGAAGAGAATCCGCGTATTGGCAGCCTGTTCCAGTCGATCAACCTCAAGATCGACATCATTGCCCAGGCCATTAACGACAGTCTGGGCCGCATGCTCTCCCCTGTACCACAGCGGGTTAACCTGTCTGCCAGTGGCTTGTCCTTTCATGCCAGCGAACCCGTCACCCCAGGCAGCTACCTGCACCTCGCCATCAGCAGCCCGGCCAATTCCTATAATGTGGCCGCGATAGGTCGAGTGGTGTTCTGTGAAGACGAGGACCTGGAAGGTTTCCGTACCGGGGTGGCTTTTGTAAACCTGCGCCACCTTGATCGCCAGACGCTGTCCAGGGATGTTGAGAAGAAGGCACGTGAGACTGAGGTATTTGATGAGTTCGAGAACCCGGACAACATCTGAACCCAGCAGCCCACCACAGACAGATTGAATGTTAGAGGCCAACTCACTAGCATTCAGAAAAGTGTATTAACCATCCCCAAGGAACAGGACCGTTATGCGCGCCACTCTTGCAACCTGCGCTCTTCTGCTTGCAGCTGCCACTCAACTTCATGCGGCCCCGCTACCCACCACCGGCATGACCATGAACGCAGTGGAACACGCCTTGGGGGCACCCCGCGAAAAAACCGGGCCAGTCGGACGTCCCCCCATTACCCGCTGGGTATATGACGGCGTTGTCGTGGTCTTCGAGCACAACAAGGTGGTGCAGAGTGTCCAGATAACCGGTGA
>CAYGBB010000127.1:0-3317 GCA_964347985.1 uncultured Moraxellaceae bacterium | reverse complement strand
GCCACACCGAAAACTCCTGTACCAGTACCAGCAATACAGGCACCCAAACCGGCACCGGCAGCCCCGTCTGACGCACAAATCAGGAACAACGAAGCAATTCGTCGTGCCGCCGAGCAGGAAGCTGACGAAAAAGCCCGTGCCGCCACCGAGGCCGCGCGCAAGGCAGCTGAAGCGGCTGAGGCCGCTCAAGCCAAGGCTAAAGCCGCAGCAACGATTGAGGCAGAAAAAGCAGTGGAAACAACACCGGCAGCGAGTTCTCCCGCCAGTACCCCTGCAACTGCCCCGACGACACCCCCGGCAACACCGACTACTAACGGAACAGACGCAAAAGACCCGTCCTACTCTTTTGACCCGGCAACCGGCCGCATCATCATCAACTGATCACGATCACGCTTTTATCCTGAAAGCCGGCCCTGTGCCGGCTTTCTTCTTTGCAACAGGAGCCGGTATGCGCCTGATTGGCCACCGTGGTGCCCGTGGTGAGGCGCCAGAAAATACCCTTAGTGGTTTTCGTTATCTGCGCCAGCTAGGTGTTCGGGCGGTTGAGCTGGATATCCAGGTCAGTGCCGATGGTGAGCTGGTCATCATTCATGACAACGCACTGGAACGCACCACCCTGTCTTCTGGCGAGGTATCCCGCACTGACAGCGCCACACTGGCCCGCGTGAATGCCACCCAGCGCGCCTTTCCCGACTGGCCCGACGTCGAGGGCATACCAACCTTGCGTGACGTGATGGCACTGCTGCACGACTTTGAGCACATCCAGTTCGAGGTGAAGGCTGCCAGCGAAACGGATTGCCAGACAGTTGCCCGCCAGTTTCCCCCACTCTGGCGGGAATTTGGTTTTGGTGACCGGGCCTTTACCACCTCGTTCAATCCGCGCTACCTGCAACTGGTGCGCGAGGCAGATCCGGACATTCCACGGGGCTTCCTGTTCGAGAAGGACTTTCCCGGCAATCCGGTTGAGCATGCCCTGGCACTTGGCTGCCGGGCACTGGGACCGCATCAGGCACGTTGTGACCTGGCGCTGGCTACTGGCGCGCACGAAGCCGGTCTGCTGCTGGCCACATGGACAGTGAATGATATTGCGCGCATGCAGGAACTGGCCAAACTGGGGGTCGACGGGGTCATCACCGATGTTCCCGCACGCGCCCTGAGAGAGGCTGGCGATCTGTTTTCACAGTAAAAAGACCACAAAAAAAGAAGCCATGGTCGAACGTTCAAAAAGTGCAGGTTCACGTTGCCATGGCCCCCGTTCTTTATCCACAAAACCTGTGGATAAAGTGGTGGAGAAGTTGGCTGATTTATAGTCAAAGCCAGATTTCAGGCAGGCTGCAACGATTTGTATGTTTTTTGATCATCAAAATAAGTCGATTAAAATCAATAAGTTAGATATTTCAATCAAATATCACCGTGATGACAAGTGGTTCCTCTCACGTTCCACGGTAAGTGGCCACTCTTTGTGAACAACTATGGGGCAAAGGGCTTGACATTGATCAGGCACCTGCCCTTTTCAGGAACATGCGACATGGTACTTTTGTACCAGATTCCCGTAGCAGGAGACCTCATCAGGCCACGAATGCCCTTTCCCTGAGCTGGTGGATCTCGTCACGAATCCGGGCCGCAGCCTCGAACTCAAGATTGCGGGCCTTGGCCATCATCTCGGCCTCCAGCTGCTTGATGCGGGCCGCCACGGCCTTGGGCTCCAGCAGGGACAGATCGTAGTCACCCTTCTGCTCTGCCACCCGCTTGCCCTTGCCACGGCCAGAAGCCGGGCCGTAGGCACCTTCCATGATGTCGCTGATGGCCTTCTTCACGCCCTTCGGGGTGATGCCATGGGCCAGATTGAAAGCGACCTGCTTGGCCCGGCGACGATCCGTTTCACCGATAGCCCGTTCCATGGAGCCCGTCATGCGGTCCGCATAGAGGATGGCCTTGCCATTCAGGTTACGGGCCGCACGACCGATAGTCTGGATGAGCGAGCGATCCGAGCGCAGGAAGCCCTCCTTGTCCGCGTCCAGAATCGCCACCAGGGAGACTTCCGGCATGTCGAGGCCTTCACGCAGCAGGTTGATACCCACCAGCACATCAAACGAGCCCAGACGGAAGTCGCGGATGATCTCCACACGCTCGACCGTGTCGATATCCGAATGCAGGTAGCGCACTTTCACCCCATGGTCAGACAGATAATCCGTGAGGTCTTCGGCCATGCGCTTGGTGAGCGTGGTCACCAGTACACGCTCCTCGACCGCCACGCGCTTGCCGATTTCCGACAGCAGGTCATCCACCTGTGTCGTGGCCGGGCGCACCTCGATTTCGGGATCGACCAGACCGGTCGGACGCACCACCTGTTCCACGATCTGCCCGGATTTTTCCTTTTCATACGGCCCCGGGGTTGCCGACACAAAAATGGTCTGGGGCGAAATGCGTTCGAACTCCTCGAACATCATGGGGCGGTTATCCAGCGCACTCGGCAACCGGAAGCCGTAATTCACCAGGTTTTCCTTGCGCGCACGATCACCCTTGTACATGGCCCCCAGCTGCGGAATGGTCACGTGCGATTCATCCACCACCAGAATGGCATCCGTGGGCACATAATCGAACAGGGTGGGCGGCGCCTCGCCAGGCTGACGACCCGAAAGGTGGCGTGAATAGTTTTCGATCCCGTTGCAATAACCAAGCTGCTGCAGCATCTCGATGTCGTAGCGCACGCGTTCGCGCAGGCGCTGCTCCTCGATCAGCTTGTCATTGTCATGAAAGAAGGTGAGGCGCGGCGGCAGCTCTTCCTTGATGGCCTCGATGGCGGCATGGATACGCTCCACCGGGGTCACGTAATGGCTTTTCGGGTAGATCGTGACGCGCGGTATTTTCTTCAGCACTTCACCGGTGAGCGGATCAAACCAGCAGATGTTTTCCACTTCCTCGTCGAACAGTTCGATGCGCACGGCATCGCGCTCGGATTCGGCAGGAAACACATCAATCACATCGCCACGTACGCGATACGTGCCGCGAAAGAATTCGACATCATTGCGGGTGTACTGCATTTCTGCGAGCCGACGCAGGATGACACGCTGATCCATGCGATCCCCGCGCGACACGTGCAGCAGCATCTTCATGTAGGCATCGGGGTCACCCAGACCATAAATCGCGGACACGGTCGCCACGATCACCACATCACGTCGCTCCAGCAGTGCCTTGGTGGCCGACAGGCGCATCTGCTCGATGTGCTCATTGATGGAGGCATCCTTCTCGATAAAGGTATCGGAGGACGGCACATAGGCTTCCGGCTGGTAATAGTCGTAATAGGAAACGAAATA
>CAYGBB010000126.1:0-6299 GCA_964347985.1 uncultured Moraxellaceae bacterium | reverse complement strand
GGCCGGCAACACGCCCATCCAGTCCGCCATCCAGCTTCTGCCCTGGTCAGCGCCAGCGCAGCCGGATTGTACCGTCAAGCGGGCACCACGATCATCACAGCCCTCATAGCCATGGTGATGACTGTGAGCAAAGCCGCGGTGACGGCCGTTATCGCCATGGCAATCCTCGTCGGTCTCCGCCGGCTGGATGGACAAGCTGATGATGGCAATGCTCGCATCCCTGGAACCACTAGCGGGAGGACGACGGATGGCCGGCCATCACTGGCCCGGATCCGTCACAAAGCCCAGTTTGAGAACACCGGCCCGCTGTGCGGCGGCCATCACTGAAATGACATGCTCGTACGCAACGGTCCGATCCCCGCGGATGTGAATTTCCGGCTGGGGGACACGGCTTGCTGCCGCCTGGAGGCGCTGCTCCAGCTCCGCCTCTTCAATCAGATCCCTGTTCCAGTGAATGGCGCCATCCTCTGTCACCGACAAAGTAATGGTTTCAGGCTTCACAATATTCGGTTCGTTCTGCGCCCGGGGCAGATCCAGGTTTACGGAGTGTGTCAGCACCGGCACCGTGATTATAAAAATAATGAGCAATACCAGCATGACGTCCACCAGGGGGGTCATGTTGATTTCACTGACCACGTCATCGTCGTCGTCCAGCCCACCACCGAATGACATCTCAGAGCACTCCGCGCTTGTCTGATGCTGTAGCGGCACCATTCTTCGCCCGCGGCGTTCCCGTCAGGAAATAGGCATGCAGCTGCCGGGCAAAACGGTGCATCTTGTTGATCACCGCCTTGTTGGAACGCATCAGGGCGTTGTAGCCCAGCACGGCAGGAATGGCGACGGCCAGACCAAAGGCCGTCATGATCAGTGCCTCACCCACCGGGCCGGCAACCTTGTCGATACTGGCCTGCCCGGAAACGCCAATCCCTACCAGTGCGTGATAAATCCCCCACACCGTCCCGAACAAGCCCACAAAAGGGGCGGTAGAGCCGATGGAGGCCAGAATGGGCAAGCCCGCCTGCAGGCGCTCTGCATTCTCATCAATCTCGCCACGAAGGCTTTCGGTGAGCCACTCCGCCAGGCTTAACTGGCCCTGCAAATCATTCTTGCTGCCGGCGTGATGCTCCACAGCGGCCTTGCCTTCCAGCGCCAGATTGCTGAAGGGATTGTCATAGCCGTGCTCATTCAGGACGGCCAATCCCTCGTCAAAAGTGTGTGAGTGCCAGAAGGCCCCCATCAGCCTGGTTGCGCCACGCAAACGCAGGGCCTGCAAGATGCGCGTCGCGATGACATACCACGACACCACCGACATCAGCAGCAAAATGACAGCGACAGTCTTGATGACCAGGTCACCCTGAAACCACAGTGCAGCCAGACCATAAGGATTGTGATCCATGCGGGAATACCTCTCCGTTTACTGGACGAGTGAAAAAACGAGTGATTGTGAATACCAGAGGGCAACGGGTTCGTTACCCCTTCTGGCCGGGATGTATTTCCAGCGACGAACTGCCTGCAAGGCCGCATCGTCCAGGCGTCGGTAACCACTGGAGGTCTTCAGGCGAGTTTCGCCAACGCTGCCATCCGCCAGAATATAGACATCCACCACGACACGCCCATGCTCCTTGAGCCGTCGCGACAGGGCCGGGTAAACCGGCTTGGGATTATTCAGGTGGGCGGCATCGCTGCGCGGCGGTGTTACCGCAGTCGCCGCGGAGTCAGTTGCCGCAGGCGCTGGCACTTCCTGAGCCGGTGCCGATACCTCCGGTGATGGTCCGGGCGGGGCGGGTGTCGCCGGTGATGGTGCGTCGGGAGTGGTTAATGCCCGTTCGGAAGGAGGAGCCTCGGGAACGGGGCGCGGCGTTACCGCTGGCGCACGTTCCGGCGGCGACGGTTCCGGGGGCGGCAGTGCCGGCGTAGCAACCGGATCAGGTTGTGTCGAGATCAGCACGCCCTCGATGGCCGGTGTTGATACCGGCACCGGGGGCACATGGGTGGTGCGCAGGAACAGCGACAGCATCAGCCCGTGGGCCAGCAGCACGCCGAGCAATGCCAGCAGCCGCGACCGTGCCGGCAGCACGCCCTCCGCCATGGTAGTTGCCGTACCGGAACCCTGCTCTCTCATGTCAATGCTCTGCCCCGGCCCGCATTACCGAATACGCTGCTGATTTGACCATAGTCGTGCCCACGTTAATGCCGCTTTCCGGTCATCATGGCCCTGACCAGTGGCACACCGGTAATCCACTGCATCAACAATACCGCCACTACATGCACGACGACGGTCAGCATCATCAGATCCGCGGCATATTCATGCAACTGCTGAACCCACTCTTCGCCCCAGTATTTTGCCGTTGTCTGCAACCATCCGGTCACGCTTACCAGCAGCAGCACCCCCAGCATGAACAGGATCATCAGTCCGCCAACCGGGTTGTGCCCTGGCCAGGCGGCATGACTCGCCGGAAACTCCCTGAGGTACCGGTACACGCGCCCCGGTGTCGGCATGAAATCCGAAAATCGGGCATGCCCCTTCCCGAACACACCCAGTGCGATGCGCAATACCACTAGCGCGGCTACCGCGTATCCCGCCCACTCATGAAGCTTCTCGCCGGCTTCAAGCAACCAATAGGCACACAGAAACAGGGCCGCATTCAGCCAGTGGAAAACCCGTACGGAAATGCTCCACACCACCATGACGATTACCGGCGATCAGTTTCTGGATTTTTTCTTGACGATTTCGCCTGTCACCGGATTGAAATACACCTCAACCTCAACAAAACGGTCCTTCTTGTCGTTCAGGCCCCATCCATAAATTTCATAGCAGTTGCCATCCGTGAGAAAGCGCTTGATGGCAAAACCGTATTCATTGACGATTTTTTTCTGCATCTCCAGCACATGCATCCATTTTTCCGCAGGTGCCTTCGGGCAATCTGCCGCCGCCTGTGCCGCACCGGAAACCACCATCACACACATTCCGGCAACAATCGTCTTCAACATGGTGAAACCCTCTGACTATACGTTTGCCCAGCGCCTGAGCAGGTTGTGGTAAATCCCGGACAGCGGCAGAACCGCCGCATCATTTTTCACATCACCGGAACCGGACAAGGACTGGATGGCCTGATCCAGATCAAACAGCAGCTCGCGCTCGCCATCATCACGCACCATGCTTTGCATCCAGAAAAACGAACATATACGTGCCCCCCTGGTCACCGGTGTCACCTGATGCAGGCTGCCCGAGGGATACAACACCATATCGCCGGCGGGCAATTTAACCTGCTGTGCACCGAAACGGGTTTCAATGGTCAGTTCGCCGCCGTCATACTCATCCGGCCCGGACAGGAAAAGCGTTGCCGAAAGATCCGTGCGCAACAGCTGGCGGCTTTCTGGCAACGGCATGATGGCGCTGTCCACATGGGTGCCGTAATGCCCGCCACCTGAGTAGCGATTGAACTTCGGGGGATAAATGTGATTCGGCAATGCCGCCGAGATAAACAGCGGATGCTTTCCCAGCTTGCCCAGAATCTGGTTGCCCAAGGCGACTGCCGTTTCGCACAGATCCGGCAACTGCTGATTACTTTTTACCTGCGCGGCCAGCGTACCCGCAGTAGCCTGGCCGTCGCTCCATGGCGCGCGGTCCAGCTTCTCGCGGAATGCCTGAACGGTGGCTTTATCCAGCACGCCCTCGATAACCATCAGCATGAACATGCCTCCACTGTTCTGGTGCCGGGAAACCACAACGCCCTGCGATCAATGCTGGCCAGCGTCGGACATCCCGCCTGGGCCATGCATACTTCAAGCTCATCACGCAGTGTCTTGATCATGTGCGCCACTCCCAGTGCACCTGCCACGGCAAGTGCATACATTTGTGGCCGCCCCACCATGACGGCACTCGCCCCCATCGCAATTGCCTTGAACACATCGGCCCCGCTGCGCACGCCACCATCCAGCAACACCGGAATGTCTTTGCCGGCAATGGCACGAATGGCGGGTAACAGATGCAACGGCGCGGGTAATTCATCCAGGGCACGGCCACCATGACCAGACACAACAAAACCGGCCACACCCATTTCGAGCAGCCGCGCCGCATCATCGGGATGCGACACGCCCTTCACGAGGACAGGCAGGCGGGTGCTCGCCAACAGCCACTGCATGTCGGCCCACGACGGCGCATCAGCCATCATCCCCTGAAAAACAATGCTCGCCTCCGATGCCAGTTCACGCCGGGCAGGGCCCGGGTAATGCTCCAGGCTGGCGGCCTGAACCTGTGCCGGCATGACAAACCCCGCACGCAGCGCACGACGGCTGGCTAACTTAACGGAAGCATCCAGTGTCACCACAATGGCGGTATAGCCCGAGCGTTCGGCCCGACTCACCAGATCAGCGGTTATCTCTTGCGCATGCTGGAAATACAGCTGGAACCATCGCGGTGCAGTGGATGCCGAGGCCACGTCTTCCAGACTGCAGGAAGACAATGTGCTGAGCACCATGCAGGTATCGGTTGCCGCGGTGGCGCGTGCCGTTGCCAGCTCTCCCTCCGGGTGAACGAGCCGCTGAAAGGCAACCGGCGCCAGCAACACCGGATGTAAAAGTGTGGTGCCCAGCAGATCGACACGGGTGTGGCCGCCACTCACATCGGCCATGAGCCGGTTGTAAACATGCACGGCAGAAAACGCGCGAGGGCTTTCGCCAAGACACCTCTCCCCGCCACTGCCACCGGCAATCCAGGCATGTGTGGCCGCACTCATGAAATCCGGCGCCAGCCGCTCGTAGTCGTCCAGACAGAGCAGGTCACGCGGCAATACGGTCAGCGGAGATCGGGACATTTTCTTCTCGGGCAAGCAATGGCAGCAACATCAGGCATGAAAATGCACATCCCTGTGCAATGAATCATGGAGCCGCCCATCCCTTTGCGGCACCATCACAGTCAGAAGGAGTAGCTGAGTGTCAGGTTGGCATTGCGTGCATCACCGATATACGTGAAGGCACCACTGCGATATGCCGCCAGGTAATAATCCTCGTCGGTGACATTGCCCACATTCAGACGAAGACTGGTTTTTTCGCTGAATTCGTAGCTGGCAAACAGGTCAAACACCGTATAGGCCGGCACCTCATAGGCGTAGTCATTGGTCGTGGCATTCCAGCCTGCCGCACTGTCGGGCTGGCCGGCAAAGCGTTCACTGGCATACGTGACCGTGCCACCGAAGGCAAACGCCGGAGTGAGCTGGTAGCGCAACTGCAGGAACACACTGTCATCGGCAAAATTGCTCAGGGTACGGCCTTCACTGTCCGGGGCCACCACTGATTCCAGCACTTCTGCCTTCATGGTTGCTGCACCGAATTGCGCGCTCAGTTTTTCGGTAATGTTACCGGTGGCGCCGATTTCGATGCCCTGCACCCGGTTCTTGCCGGTATTGAGCGTGCCCGTGGTGGCATAGCTGTTTGCCGTCAGACCTTCCATGACATCGTCCTTGGTGACCTGGAATACCGCGGCTGTCAGCAGCAGCTTGTCATCAAGGATGTTCCACTTGGTGCCCAGCTCGATGTTTTCGGTTTTCTCCGGTTTGCTCGCAGTGACCAGCGCCGGATCGCCATTTACGGTACAGATACCGCCATAACCGCAATTGGCACCGAGGTCGGATTCGCCGCCGTTGATTTCCGACGCGGTGCTATACGAAACATACACGTTGCCCCGATCGTTTATCTCGTACACGCTGCCCAGATGATAATTCCAGAGATCGTCATCGTAGGCATACTTTGTCTTCACGAGCGTATTGGTATTCTGGGTGGTGTTCTCGTAGTCAAAGCTGTCCAGCCGGACGCCGGCAAAGACATTCAAACGATCCGTCAGCTCCAGGGTATCCATGACCGACCACGAGGTGGTCCGGATATGGTAATCCGAATCCCATTTGCCTCTGGTGATGCTGCGCCCCATCAACGAATGGATGTTCGGAATGTAGTTGCCGCTGCCATCCACAATGCAATAGCCATTGTTTGTCGTTGCCGTGTTGCCGGTAATGCAATTGGCGTTGGCATTATTGGGTGCAGTCAGCCCGGTATAAACCCCGTTCAACACCCTGGCATCAGAGTACTCGGCACCAAAGATGAACTGGTGCTTCCGGCCTGCAAGCTCGGTATCCACAAAAAAATTGAGCTGGTCTGCCAGATACTCGACGTCCTGCCAGCCATTGTGCGAGCTCAGGGTCACGGTTGCACCTCCGGCAAAGGCATCATTGGCACCACGTGTGCTGCCACGCGCCCCTGTCGTGACATAGGCATTGTCCGAGGTGCCACGGCGCAACGAGTTG
>CAYGBB010000125.1:0-6316 GCA_964347985.1 uncultured Moraxellaceae bacterium | reverse complement strand
CGTCTGAACATCACTCTGCACGAGTGGTCAAAAACCCTTCCCCCCGCAGAGCAGCAGCCATATCTGGACATCATGACAGTGATGCGTAGCCGCCGTCCTGATATGGAAGGCCGTTTTGCAGCAACACTGATCACGAGTTTCTCGGCATTATTGAGAGTTCATGATGCAAAGTCCGCGCAAGGGGGCTTCGGCGCGACGGACTACAGTACGCTCAGCCTGGTGGGCGAGGATGAAATGGATGTTTCCGTCGCCATTGACTCCATGGTGGCGCGTGCCCGTCTGGAGTTTGCCCCCCAGCTAGGCTTGCTTCGCCGCCGCTTTGCGCATTTGCTGCCCAAGATCGAGATGACCGAGCGCAGCCTGCCGCTGGATCCGGGGGCTATTGCCGATGCATTCAATGATGCCATCAAGTTACTGACAGACCGCAGCGTGATTGAAAAGCTGCTCATTTTGCGTGTGTTTCAGGAGCAGGTGCTGGAGGACATGGGGGAGGTGCTGAATGAGGCCAACCAGCTGTTCATGGATGCCGGTATTCTGCCAGACCTGAAGGTGGCCATGGCCGCCCGGAAGGAGTCACGGACAAAGCCCGATCCCAAAAAAGCTGCCGAAGCAGCTGGCAGTCCCGAAAGTACAAAGGGGGGGACAGAGGAGGCGTTCTCGTATCTGCAGAACATGCTGTCCATGGGGCGAGGGCTGGCTGAGTCCGGTCAACGGGTTGCTGGAGCCCAGTATCACGGTGGCCACTATGTGGGTGGCGGCGGGATCGGCGTCCTGCCGGCAGAGGTCGTGGGCGGCAGCGTGGCTGCGGTGCCGCTGGTGCCGTTGAATATTGCGCCGAACGCTGTTGTGCAGACGGTGGCAACACCCGAGCTGGTGGCGTTGTTGTCCCAGATTCAGCAAATGCAGCCGATGGCGCGGCTGGCGGAGGATGCGTCATCCCCCTCGGTTGGTGAGGTGCGTGGTTCCATTCGTGAGGGCCTGCGTTCGGATGAAGTGGCAGTCGAGACAGTCAGGCAGGCAGATGAAGATTTCATCAATCTGGTGTCCATGCTGTTTGACTTCATTCTGGACGATGATGACCTGCCCACGGCAATGAAGGCCCTGATTGGTCGCTTGCAGATTCCCATTCTCAAGGTCGCCATTCTCGACAAATCGTTTTTCAATGCAGAAACCCATCCGGCGCGGCGGCTTCTGAATGCATTGGCAAAGGCCGGTATTGGCTGGAGCAGCCGTGAGCAGGGTGGCGATGCCCTGTATGGCAAGATTGAAGAAGTGGTGTTCCGCATCCTTAACGAGTTCATTGATGATCTTGGTATTTTCGATGAGCTTCTGGAGGAGTTCACTGCGTTTCACGAGCAGCAGCAGAAGCGTGAGGAAACGGTTGATCAACGCACCCGGGACTCGGAGGAAGGCAAGGCGAGAGCGGAGCTGGCGCGGGCCATGGTGCAGCAGACACTCAATCGTCGTCTCAGTGGCCGGCAGTTGCCGCTGGTGGTGGTCAAGCTGATGCAAGAGGCCTGGCGCAATGTGCTTTACATTCACTGCCTGAAAGAAGGCACAGAGTCTGAGGCCTGGAAGCAGGCGGTCAAGGTGGTGGATGCCCTGATCTGGAGCGTGCAGCCGCAGCCGGGACCGGCATGGCAGGCCCGACTCAAGGATGTGGCACCAAAACTCTCGAACAGTCTCAAGAAGGGACTGGCGGCGGTGAATTATGATCCGCTGACGACAGAAACCTGGTTACGTGAGCTGGTGCAGGTTCACATGGGCATGCTGCATGGCCAGGAAACCCGGACGGTGAGTGTGGTGGATGCGTCTGCCGCCCCCGTCAAGACGCCGGGACAGATGGAGGTCAAGGAGGTCACCACCGAGAACTCAGCGGCAGTCCAGTCGGTTGTTTTGCCAGAGGCCGGAGACATTCAGCCGGCTCCTGCAACGCTGCCAAGTGATAATGAGTTCGTGCTGATAGTGAGCCGTCTCAATGTGGGAAGCTGGGTCGAGTTCCTGTCAGATGAAAAAACAGATCGCCACAAGCTGGTGGCGCGCATCCGCTCGCTGGACAAGCTGATTTTTGCCAATCGTCGAGGCATCAAGGTGGCGGAAATGACCGGCGCCAGGCTGGCCATGGACATGAACCTGGGAAGTGCGCGTCTGGTGGAAGAGGGTGCATTCATGGATCGCGCACTGGAGTCGGTTATTGGTAATCTTCGCCACCTGAGCGAAACCACCAAAACGGCCTGATGTCATGCATGTCACGGAAGATCACTGGCTTTCAGCGGCCCGCCGTTGCTTGTCGCCCAACCAGAATGAACGGCCGGCAGGAATGCCGGTATCGCTGCTGGTGGTGCATGGCATCAGTTTGCCCCCCGGTGACTTTGGCGGGCCGTATATCGATGCCCTGTTCACCAATTCGCTGAATCCTTCACTACATCCCTATTTCCAGGAAGTTGCCGGACTGACCGTATCGGCGCATTTGTTGGTGCGTCGCGATGGCGAGATTGTCCAGTACGTGCCTTTTGACCGTCGTGCCTGGCATGCCGGGCAGTCCTGTTATGCCGATCAGATGAATTGCAACGATTTTTCGATTGGCATCGAGCTGGAAGGGACGGACGATATACCCTATACCGAGATCCAGTACCGTACCCTGGCCGCTGTGCTATCGGTGCTTGAACGGCATTATCCGGAAACGCGCGGCCATCTGGTCGGGCATAGTGA
This sequence comes from uncultured Moraxellaceae bacterium, assembly GCA_964347985.1. Lineage (GTDB taxonomy): Bacteria > Pseudomonadota > Gammaproteobacteria > Pseudomonadales > Moraxellaceae > UBA2031. The sequence continues at coordinate 3,604 of CAYGBB010000125.1, read as the reverse complement.
CATAGCGCCGGGACGCAAGACTGATCCTGGCCCTTCATTTGACTGGCACCATCTGCACGCCCTGCGGGGCAAGGAGCAACACGGGTGAATCTGCTGGTTGTCATTATCGTGCTGGGACTGCGGCATCGCGGGTTGCTGGCGGAGCCGGCAGCGACGATCGGACTTTTGCTGCGTCGCTGGCGCGACATGTGGATGCAGAAAGGTACACGAGAAAGCTGGGCGGCTCCGCTGGTGATGACACTGACGGTGTTGTTGCCGGCCTTGTTGCTGGCCATCTTTCTGAATGTTTTTGATGGGGCCTGGCAGCGGGTACTGGAAAGTGTAATCGGGCTGATCGTGTTGGCAGTGATTGTGCTGGATCAGCGCCAACCGGGAATCCTGGCGCAGATAAACACGCAGTGGCAGGCCCGAACCTGGCCGATGGAGGGTAGTGTCCAGTCAATGCTGGTGGCGCCAGTCATGATCGACAGGGAACTCGTGCCTGCCCGGCGGACCCTGCTGGAGATGCAGTTGCGGGAGTTGTTTGCGCCTCTTTTCTGGTTTCTGTTGCTGGGGCCGGTTGCGGCACTGGCCTATCACCTTTTGCGGCTTATGGCTGAAGGCGAGGAAGAGGCTACGTCTGTCTATGCACGCAAACTCCTGCACTATGCCGAATGGCCTGTCGCGCGCGTGCTCGCCCTGAGCTTTGCCCTGGCGGGCGACTTCACTACCACCTGGCAGTACTGGCTGGAGAATGTGCTTGATCGGGAGATAGCGGCGCTCGACCTGCTGGATGAAAGCATGGTGCGGGCACAGTCGGTGGATCTGAAGGGCACCCCGGATACACCTACGGCTGCGCTATTGTCACAGGCGCTTGGCAGCTTGCAGGCACTGCTGCAGCGTACGCTGGTGCTGTGGATTGTGTTGCTCGCGCTGCATACCCTGTTGTGGTTCTGATGCGATACATCCTGTTGCTGTGCCTGCTTCTGGTGCCTTGCGCCAACGCCTCTCCCCTCAGTAGACCCACTTCGGCGGCAACTCCGCTGAAACGCATTGTTTCGTTGGCACCACACTTGACCGACATGCTGATCGGCCTCGGGGCCAGGGCACAGATTGCAGGCGTAGTGGACGATCACGAGATCCGGGGGGCGCACACTATCAGCCTGACAGGTTTGCCCGTGGTGGCCGATGCCTTCGGTCTTAATGAAGAGAGGCTGCTGTCGATCAAGCCGGATCTGGTAGTCATATGGGATGAAGGCACCTCTGTGGCCCGGCGTGAGCGCTTGCAGCGGCTGGGCATCCCGGTAGTGACCTTCAGGACCTCCCGCCTGGAGGATCTGGCCGGGCAGCTGGAGCAGTTGGGCCGGCTGACCGGGCATGAGGCAGCGGGGCGCCAGCAGGCCACTGCATTCCGGTCCCGGCTGGATGCATTGTCCAGGCAGTATCACAAAGGTCCTCGTCTGCGTTACTTCTATCAAGTCTGGCGCCAGCCATTGTACAGCCTGCAGGGCCAGCACCTGGTCAGCCAGGCACTGGCCCGCTGTGGTGCCGACAATATTCTTCCTCCCGGACCCGTAGCCGCCCCTCTGGTAGATCCGGAGTTTGTGGTGACATCCAGTCCCGATGTGATTTTTTTTGGCAAGGATGATGCGTCAGCCAGTCTGGCGTACTGGGGGCGTTTCACTTCATTGTCCGCAGTGAAAGCCAGGCAGTTGCTGGCGGTTGACGACCAGCGTCTGGCTAGGCCCGGTCCTGAACTGCTGGATGCGATAGAGCCTTTATGCGCGCAATTGCAGCCGTTGCGTCGCAGTGCTAAACAAAGATAGTCCATAACTTTGACAAGCACTTGCCCCGACCGACATAATTGGCTCGTGACTTATCGGTCATAAATGCAGCGATGACACACAACGTGATCGCTTTGCACGAATCAAGACAAGGAAATCCCAATGTCCCTTGAACGTTTTTATGATGACCTCGACCCGGAAGAAACCCGGGAGTGGCTGGAAGCCTTTGCCTCGGTTGTCGAAAAGGAAGGTACCGGGCGTGCCCTGTTCCTGCTGGAAAAGCTTTCCGAGAAGGCCCGTGTAAAGGGCGTCAATCTCTCCCGTCTGACCACGCCCTATCTGAACACCATTCCCCTGACGGAGGAGGCGCCTTTGCCGGGTGATGCCTTCATGGAGCGTCGGCTGCGCTCCCTGATCCGCTGGAATGCACTGGCGATGGTGATGCGCGCCAACATGAATAATGATGACGATCTGGGCGGCCATATAGCGACATTTGCCTCCAGCGCCATGCTCTACGATGTCGGCTTCAATCATTTTTTCCGCGCCCAGAACGATACCTTCGGTGGCGACCTGATTTATTACCAGGGGCATTCGGCACCGGGTATTTATGCGCGCTCCTTTCTGGAAGGCCGCATCAGCGAGCGTGATCTCGAGAACTTCCGTCGTGAAGTCGACGGCAAAGGGCTGTCCTCGTACCCGCATCCCTGGCTGATGCCGGATTACTGGCAGTTCCCCACCGTATCGATGGGGCTTGGCCCCATCATGTCGATTTACCAGGCACATTTCATGAAATACCTGGTGAATCGCGGTCTGATGAAGGACGAGAACCGCAAGGTCTGGGCCTTCCTGGGCGATGGCGAGATGGACGAGCCGGAATCTCTCGGTGCCATTTCCATGGCCGGTCGTGAAAAGCTCGATAACCTGATTTTTGTCATCAACTGCAATCTGCAGCGTCTGGATGGCCCGGTACGTGGTAACGGCAAGATCATTCAGGAACTTGAATCAGTGTTTCGTGGTGCGGGCTGGAATGTCATCAAGGTGGTCTGGGGACGCAAGTGGGACCCGTTGCTGGCCAGGGATGACAACGGTGTTCTGCGCAAGCGCATGGACGAGTGTGTCGACGGTGAATATCAGGCCTACAAGATGCACGGCGGCGCGTACACGCGCGAGAAATTCTTCGGCAAGTATCCTGAGCTGAAGGCCATGGTTGATCACATGTCCGATGAGGAAATCTACAACCTCAATCGTGGCGGCCATGATCCCTACAAGATGTTTGCGGCCTATCAGGCCGCCATGAATCACACAGGCCAGCCAACCGTGATTCTTGCCAAAACCGTGAAGGGTTATGGCACCGGTGCCGGCGAGGCAGTGAACAAGGCGCATCAGCTCAAGAAACTGGACATGGAATCGCTCAAGGGTTTCCGTGACCAGTTCGGTTTGCCATTCAACGACGAAGAGCTGGCGCGGGTGCCTTTTTACCGGCCCGCGGAGGATTCCCCGGAAATCCGTTACATGCGTGAGCGCCGCATGAATCTGGGCGGGTACCTGCCGGCGCGTCGCAAGGATTGTGTGGCGCTGGATATTCCGGAGCTGGGCACGTTTGCGCAGGTGCTGGAGGGTTCGGACAAACCGATTTCCACCACCATGGCGTTTGTGCGCTGCCTGAATGCATTGGTGAAGGTGCAGGGGCTGGGTGAGCGCATAGTTCCGATTGTGCCTGATGAAGCACGCACCTTCGGCATGGAAGGCATGTTCCGTCAGCTCGGTATCTATTCGAATGTGGGCCAGCTCTATGAGCCGGAAGACAAGGCCCAGATCATGTATTACCGCGAGGATGTGAA
>CAYGBB010000124.1:0-6326 GCA_964347985.1 uncultured Moraxellaceae bacterium | reverse complement strand
CAGCAGCAGGGCATTGAGCGTACGCGGACTCATGAGCGGTTCTCCTGCGAGCGGGGGTTGCGGGCAGACGGCGCGCTTTCAGGTGCTGCCGGCGCGGTGGCGGGTGTGGCGGGCGGTGTGGTCGCGGCCGGAATCATCTTGTCCAGCGGCAGATAGAGCATCTGGTTGCTCTTGCCATCGACCACAATCTTGCTGGTCTTGCCGAGTACACTCTCCATGGTTTCGTAATACAGACGGCTGCGCGTGACGGCCGGTGCCTTGCGGTATTCGGTGATGAGCTGGTCAAAGCGCGAGGCATCGCCGCGGGCACGATCAACCACTTCCAGCTTGTAGCCTTCGGCCTCGGCCATCTGGCGGGCGGCCTGGCCACGTGCTTCCGGCACAATGCCGTTGGCATAGGTTTCGGCCTGGTTTTTCAGGCGTTCCTTGTCTTCCTTGGCGCGGTTGACATCGTCAAAGGCGGCTTTCACTTCCTTGGGCGGCAACGCTTCAAGAATGTTGACGCCAGTCACGACCAGGCCGGTGTTGTAGCTGTCGAGGTATTTCTGCAGGCGCGGCTGCACATCGCGCGCCAGCGTGGCGCGGCCTTCGTTCAGTACCTGTGTCATTTTTGCCGAGCCCACGACATGGCGCAGGGCAGATTCAGTGGCGTGATTCAGGCTGGATTCGGGATCGGATACCTGCATCAGGTATTTTTTGGCATCGCTGATGCGGTACTGCACCGACAGCGAAATTTCCACGATGTTGGCGTCTTCGGTAATCATGGTGGCGCTGAGTGCGGCCTGTTCCACGCGCTGCACATTCACTTTTTGCACGTTGTCGATCAGCGGAGGATTCCAGTGCAGGCCTGCGGTCTGAATGCCATAGACCTTGCCGAAACGGAACACCACGGCTTCTTCCGCCTGCTCGACACGGTAAAAGCCGAATACCAGCCATAGCGCGACAATGGCACCGAGCGCCCATTTGAAAATGTCGGCCTCCTTCATGCTGCCACCGCCACTGCCGCCACCGAACAGGCCGTTCAGTTTTTTCAGCAAATCGTCGAGTCCGGGAGGGTTGCCTCCCTTGTTGCCACCAGTACCCCAGGGGTTCGGGCGCTGGCCGCTGTTGCCGGGTTGATTCCAGGCCATGTATGACTCCGTTTTTTTCATTGGTCTCTCCCGGAGGAGAGAAGTGGGTGAGCCGCCAGCTCGTCGAGTGTCAGGTGCTCGCGACGCAGCAGTTGCTCCAGTTCGGTGTGTGGCATGCGGACATGCAGACGAATATTGCCGTGTTCATCCTGGGTTTCACTGACGACAGCGCCAGCGTCAAAAAAACGGGCACGCAAGCGCGATGCTTGCGACGGCAGCGTCAGCCAGTCATCAAACCGGTGTGGCCCCAGACGTTCGGCGATGGCTTCATTGGCCAGGTCGATGCCGATGTTGTCGCGTGCCGAAAGCCAGACGGCGATGGGCACGCCCTGCTCATCACGGTCAATGCGCGGTTCCCGGCCCTCGATGCGATCAATCTTGTTGTAGATGACCAGCACCGGCGCGGAGGCACCCACTTCGCTCAGCACTTCGTTGACGGCCACCATGTGGCGGTCACGCTCGGCACTGGCGCAATCCACGACATGCAGCAGCAGGTCGGCTTCCACCGTTTCTTCCAGGGTGGCACGGAAAGCATCAACCAGATTATGCGGGAGGTGCCGGATAAATCCCACGGTGTCGGCCAGCACCACCGGGCCCAGACCGGGCAGATCCAGCCGGCGCAGGGTGGGGTCGAGCGTGGCAAACAGCTGGTTGGCGGCATACACCTCGGCATTGGTCAGGCGATTGAACAGCGTGGACTTGCCGGCATTGGTGTAACCCACCAGCGAGACCGTGGGCACGGCGGCTTTCTGGCGTCCGGCACGGCCCTGGGCGCGCACCTGCCGTACCTTGTCCAGTCGTTCGGAGAGATGAACGATACGGGCACGCAGCAGGCGGCGGTCGGTTTCGAGCTGGGTTTCACCGGGGCCACGCAGGCCGATGCCGCCCTTCTGGCGCTCGAGGTGGGTCCAGCCACGGACCAGCCGGGAGGCCAGGTGCGAGAGCTGTGCCAGTTCTACCTGCAGCTTGCCCTCAAACGTGCGGGCGCGCTGGGCAAAGATGTCGAGAATGAGGCCGGTGCGGTCGAGGACCCGGCACTGGATTTCGCGCTCGAGATTACGCTCCTGGGCCGGTGTGAGGGCGTGGTCGAAGAGCACCACATCTGCCTCGGCAGCTTCGACCAGTGACTTGATTTCGTCGACCTTGCCGGTGCCGGCAAAAAAACGCGGGTCGGGGCGCTGGCGGTTGCCGAGAACGAGGCCCACTTCAGTGACGCCGGCTGAGCTGGCCAGCAGGCGAAATTCTTCCAGATCCTCGTCCTGACGATCATCACGAACATCAAGGTGGACCAGTACTGCGCGTTCACCACCTGCGTGGCGTTCAAAATATTCCAAGAGGCTCTCTCATGAATGGCAACGCCGCCCCCACGGTGTGCGAGGGCGGCGCGGCCGGGACTCAGCAGCGCTTGCTTAGTAGTTGGGCTGCTGGTCGTCGTCGTAGCCGTCGTCCTGGGCACCCTGGGGATTGTAGGTGCCGCTGCTCATCGGGCCGATCGGGCCACCGGCAACCGGTGCACCGGGCACAGTGCTGCGCGGGTTGCGGGCCGGGACCACCGTGGAGATCGCGTGCTTGTAAACCATCTGGCTGACGGTGTTCTTCAGCAGCACGACATACTGGTCGAACGATTCGATCTGGCCCTGCAGCTTGATGCCGTTGACCAGAAAGATGGAAACCGGAATGCGCTCTTTGCGCAGGGCGTTCAGGAATGGGTCCTGCAGGGTTTGTCCCTTGGACATGATGTGTCTCCTCGGCGGTGAGCCCAAATGAGGCTCGTAAAAAGTATGAAAGCAGCCAAAAGCTCGCTAAAAATAGCCCAAAACGGGCTCCACAAAGGCAATAAGGGCCGTCGGCTGAATCGGGCATCCCGCCGCGCTGCCGAAGACCCGGGTGCTATAGCTCCCGTGGAACTGTAAATGTGCGGCCTCTCTCCCACTTTTTCAAGAGCTGACTGGCCAGATCCTGTTCGGCCGGGTTCAGCCACTCGGCCGGAAAGCGGCGCAACCAGGTGAACTGGCGCTTGGCCAGCTGACGGGTGGCATAGATGCCTCGCAGGCGCATCTCGGCCGCGTCGCAGGCGCCGTCCAGATAGGACCAGATCTGCGCATAACCGACAGCGCGCATCGAGGGCAGGTCGGCATGCAGGTCGGGGCGGGCACGCAGTCGGGTGACTTCTTCGATCACCCCTTGCTCCAGCATCAGGTCAAAACGCTGCTCGATGCGCTGGTGCAACACGGCGCGGTCCGGCGGGGCTATGGCCAACTGGGTCAGCTGGTAGGGCAGGGGGGCGGAAGGCTCCTGCTCGGCATGCCACTGTGATAGCGGTTTGCCGGTGAGCTCCCAGACCTCCAGTGCACGCTGCAGGCGCTGGCTGTCATTGGGGCTAAGGCGGGCGGCGGTGACGGGGTCGACCTCGGCGAGACGGGCATGCAGGGCGGGCCAGCCTTGTTCGGCGGCGTCGGCTTCCAGGCGGGCGCGCACGTCGGGGTCGGCTTCCGGCATGTCGGCCAGTCCTTCCAGCAACACCTTGAAATAGAGCATGGTGCCGCCGACCAGCAGGGGGATCTTGCCCGTAGCGGTGATGGCGGCCATTTCGCGCAGGGCATCGGCCCGGAACTCGGCGGCGGAATAGGCGTCGGCCGGATCGCGGATATCAATCAGGCGGTGCGGGGCGCGGGTCAGGGTGGCGGCATCGGGCTTGGCGGTGCCGATATCCATGCCGCGGTAGACCATGCCCGAATCCACGGAAATGATTTCGAACGGGCCGCGCTCGACCAGTTCGATGGCGAGCGCAGTCTTGCCCGAGGCGGTCGGGCCCATGAGGAGGATGGCAGGAGGCAATAACGACATGCGCATAGTGTACGCGATTGCCCCGGCAGGCGGGGCAATCGCGCCATGGCGGTCTGTCCGGGTGTCAGGCGGGTTCTGTGTCGGCGGCTGGCAGCCAGCGCCGCAGCATGGCGGACAGCTCGCTCAGCCGTACTGGCTTGGGCAGGTAGTCGTCCATGCCGGCTTCCAGGCAGCGCTCGCGATCACCCCGGATGGCGTTGGCCGTCATGGCAATCACGGGCAGGCGCTGTGTTGGCTGCTGCCGGTCGCGCAGACGACGCGTGGCCTCAAAGCCGTCCATGACCGGCATCTGGCAGTCCATCAGGACCAGATCGTAGGGGAGGCGCTCCAGCGCAGCCAGTGCCTCGGCCCCATCCCCGACCACATCGGCATGCAGGCCAAGGCGTTTCACCATTTCGGCCGCCACCAGCTGGTTGACCGGGTTGTCCTCCACGATCAATACGCGCGCCCACGGCAGGGCGGCGGTGAAATCTTCCGATGCAACGGGGTGGGGCTGGGTGTGGCTGCTGTTAAGGGGCTCTGTCACGAATGGCAGGGTGAGATGGAAGTGCGTGCCGACGCCGGCCTCGCTGCTGACGGTAATGCGTCCGCCCATGCGCTCGGCGAGCCTTTGCGAAATGCTGAGGCCAAGGCCGCTGCCGCCGTAGCGACGGGTGGTGGAGGCGTCTGCCTGGGTGAAAGATGAAAACAGGTTGGGCAGCTGGTTGGCCTCAATGCCGATGCCGGTATCGATGACATCAAAGGTCAGCCAGGTCTGTCCCTCGCTGTCGCTGAGCAGCAGTTTGCAACACAGGGAAATGTCGCCGGCCGGGGTGAACTTCACGGCATTGCTGATGAGGTTGGCCAGAATCTGGCGCAGCCGGGTGGGATCGCCGCGCAAGCGGTGTGGCACCGCCGGGTCCATGGCAAGTGACATGGTGAGCTGTTTTTCCCGGGCCATTTCCCGGTGCAGGTCAAGGGCCTCGCGGCATATCGGGTGCGGATCAAAGTCGACCGGCTCCAGCTCCAGCTTGCCGGCCTCGATCTTGGAGAAGTCCAGCACGTCATTGAGCAGGTGCAGCAGGGATTCTCCCGACAGCCGCGCCAGCTCAACGAGGCGGCGCTGTTCATGGTTCAGCGAGGACTCGAGCAGCAGGCCATTGAGGCCGATGACGCCATTCAGCGGAGTGCGGATTTCATGGCTCATGGTGGCCAGAAACTCCGACTTGGCGCGATTGGCGGTTTCGGCGGCGCGTTTGGCGCGTTGCTCCGCGGCCAGTGCCTCGGCCAGTGCTTCGGCCTGTCGGCTGATGATGGTTTTCTGGGACTGCAGATCCCGGATGTGACGATTGCTGGCAGCACGCGAGGCAAAGCCGATGCCGGCCACCAGGAACACCATGACCATCATGGCAAAGGTTTGAAAGTCACGGTCAGGCAGGAACTCCGGGGAAACCGGATACCGTTGTTCGCTCCAGGCAGGCAGCAGCATGGCCAGGCTGCTGATGATGGCCCAGATCAGGGTGGCGCGCAGGCTGCCGACATAGGCCACGGCCAGTGGCACCAGGGCCAGATACCAGGGCACGAACGAGGCGGACTGCCCCATCAGCAGGGTGACCAGCATGATGCAGATGACATTCAGGCCGGCCGCCAGATGGGTGGCGATGTCATAGCGCCATTGTTCGCGGGCCTGCAGTATCCAGTGCCGGAGCCACAGGCTGCAGAGCACGGCGGTGATGTTGATCAGGCCGAGTCGCCAGTAGCTTTCCCAGACCAGACTGAACACGGCATAGATGCTCCAGCCGAACATGATGACCAGCATCATCAGGCTGCCGCGCCGGATGTCTTCCGGCGGCACAAGGGGGCGATGCGGAGTGGGGGCGGTTCCTGCCACGATGCATTCCTTTGTTGTTGTTCTTCTGGGCCGGTGCATCCGGTCATCTTGTTTGTTTTTTGCAGTGTGTATCGAAGTCAGCGGCCGCGCAAAAAAAGTTTGTCGAGATCGCCCATGGTCAGTCGGGTCCATGTCGGGCGGCCATGGTTGCACTGGCCGGCCCGTTCGGTGGCTTCCATGTCGCGCAGCAGGGCATTCATTTCGGTAATGCTGAGCATGCGCCCGGCCCTTACGCTGCCATGACAGGCCATGGTGGCCAGCAATTCGTTCTGTGTCTCCTCAATGCGCCGGGTATTGCCATGCACGGCGAGATCCGCCAGCACATCACGTACCAGCGCCTCGGCGCGGGCCTGCCCGAGCAGCGTGGGGACAGCACGCACCAGCAGGGTTTCCGGCCCCATGCGCTCCAGCTCGAAACCCAGACGCCGGAAAAACTCGCTGTCGTTTTCAGCAAGATCCGCTTCGCGGGTGCTCACTGC
>CAYGBB010000123.1:0-6339 GCA_964347985.1 uncultured Moraxellaceae bacterium | reverse complement strand
TCCGTAATGTTCCTTGCATCTAAGCCCTCTTGCGCCCTTCTGGATAAAAAAAACATTGATGAGCAGGCTTGAGTAACGAGGAAACTGCTTGCTGACTCGGCGTGATCAATGACGGAATGAAACAGGTTTTTCATGATCATGATCATCGTCATGTGGGGCTTCGCAAACCTCCCCCTCCTGCTTGTCACCCTTGTCTATGTAGCCTGTACGCTGATTTTCCGGAAGGTAACGATGCTCCCAGGCAATGATGGCTTGCATGCAGGTTGCCCGCTGGGCCTCTGTAATCCGACGGCCATCTGGCCACTTGCTGATTTCAATGGCGCGCCGGAAACTGTCAATAATCTCCGGAGTCAACGCAGACATCATCTGCTCAATAGCGCTATCGCTCAGTGATTCACTCTCTGGCTTGCTCATGATGGATTTCCTCTGTTACTCACCCGGATTGGTCAAATGGCTGCTCCAGCCAAGCTTGGTACGACAGGCTTCGTAAAAGTCGTGCCCGGGCGGATGTATCACACGCAACTTGAACGGGTGCTTGTTGACGTAAACCCAGTCACCCTCACGCAACACCGGGCCAGGTTGCGCATCACAACTGACAAGAGGGGGAATGTCGTCATTGCAAATCAGCAGTTTGATTTCACTGTTCCCGTCCACCACGATGGGACGGCTGGACAATGTATGTGGATGCATGGGCACCAGTACCATGGCATCCAGACGGGGGTGCATGATGGGCCCGCCCCCGGAAAGAGCATAGGCGGTTGAGCCGGTTGGCGTAGCGATGATCAGTCCATCCGAGCGTTGCCGATAGACAAACTGCCCCTCAATATAGAGTTCGAACTCGATCATGTGTACTGACTTGCCCGCATGCAGTACGACATCATTCAGGGCAATGCCTTCACCAATCGGATTACCCGCGGACTTGACCTCCATATTGAGAAGGAAGCGCTGCTCTGTGGCATAGTTACCATCCAGAACGGCTCCAACCTTGTCGTCAATCCGGTCCGGGGAAATATCGGTAAGAAAGCCGAGCCGCCCCCTGTTCACTCCCAATACCGGCTTGTTGAAGCGCGCAAGTGAACGGGCGGCATGCAGGAAGGAGCCATCACCACCAACTACGATGACCAGATCGCAGGCTTCTCCCAACATGGAGCGACTGCACACCTGCAGGCCTGGGCGCGCCATGAGTGATGCGGTGTCTTCGTCAAAAATAACCTTGAGGCCACGCCCTTCGAGAAAGTGCAGCAAATATTCCAGCGTATCTACGACGCTGGCATTGCCGGGCCTGCCCATCAGGCCGACATTGCGAAACTGTTCCATTACTCATTAACCAGAAAACGGGAGCGCTCCGAGGGCATAAGAGAGGCCAGCCCCCCCTCCAGGATGCGGGCATCGTAACCCATGACCCCAAGCAAAAAAGCCGCCGCCACACTGCGGCGGCCGGTATCGCAAAACACGATGTAACGACGATCAGTTGGCAGCATGTGGGCCTTGATACGAAGCGCCTGAAGCGGCAAACGTAAAGCTCCCTTCAGTGTGCCGCGTGCCTGTTCATCCGGCAGTCGCACATCCAGCCAGTCAAACTCTCCCTTGTTTACGCCGTCAAGCGCGTCTGCAAACTCGATCATCGCAATCGATGGTGCCTTCAACAAGGCATCAAAATCGACCTTGTCCAGACGCATGAGTACGCCATCAGTATCCATGACCACATCTGCATTGCGCGGACCTTCAGTCAGCAAACCCTCTTCACCGAAATACTGGCCTTTCTGCAACAATGCGAGCGTGACGGGTCCCTTATCACTGGGCAACCGTACCTCAGCGGCCCCTTCCTTTATGAAGTAACAGCTATCGGAGTGGGCACCCTGCTTCACAACAACCTGGCCTTTCGTTACAGGCTCTGGTTTAAGCCGACGGAACAACTCGACAATGTTGGACGGCGGCAAGCGATAGAAAAGCCTGGACTGAAGCAACCGGGAGATCCAGCTGTTGTCTTCGCCGGGTTGCAAGGCAGCCAGTTCGCGCTGCAGTGTTTCAGTTGCCTGATCCCAGGCCAGTACACGATCCAGCCGCTTGCTTTCCAGACGTAAAATATTGACAGCCGTCTTGGCCCGCACCGTTACCTGACGGGGTTGCTCTGCAGCAAGAGCGTGCGAAGCCTCGACATCGCCCGCATCCAGTACCTGCAAGTCACCATGTTCATTTTCCAGTGTTACTTTGCCGCTCATCAGGTAAATGGTGTACCCGTCCTCTTCACCGCGGTGACAGATTTCCGCCCCGGCGGGCAAGGAATCAATCCCCTGACCCTCCAGAAGATAGTCGAGGCGCTGAGCCGACAAAGAGTTTAGCGGCACAAAGGTTTGCAACAATGTTCGATTGATCCGGGGCGAAGCCATTCCAGTATTACCTCAAGCAGCCAGGGCGAGGCCGTGGCCACGGCGCCCTTGCAGGCCACCCGTATGCAGGGCAACGATGGTGGTATTGTCAGGGATGAGCCCCTGATGCAGCAATTGATTCAGAGCAGTCATCATCCGAACGGTATAGATGGGATCCAGACAGATATCCTGTTCGGATTCAAAAGTCTTTAACATATGAGCGAGTTCGGGCGTAAGCCGACGGTGGGTACGCATGGCCGATGTCGGATGTAAGCTCCAGCGACTGCAACGCCTGCCAGGCAACACTTGCTGCCTGATCCGGTCGGCAAGTGTGTGGTCCTGAAAGGCCTGGAATCCCCACACCTGAAACCGCTCCGGCAAGGCACTGACCAATCCGGCAAACGTGGTACCCGAACCCGCCGGCACGGCCAGCAGCACCTCACCTTCCGTTTGCTCATCCAGCTCCCGGGCAAGAAAGGACAGCCCGTGCTGGGCGGCAAGACCTGCCCCACCCTCGGGAATCAGCCAACAAGCCCCCCAGCCACGTGCCAATGCCTCTAGCCCGCCATCAAGATTGCGCTGCCGATACGTTTCACGCGGTATGAAATGTATCTGCATCCCGGCGTCCAGAACATCTTGCAGCATGGGGGTCATGCAGGGCTCGCCACGTATCAGCCCGATAGTCTCAAATCCAAAACGGCGCCCTGCCATGGCCAGGGCATGCAAGTGATTGGACCAGGCACCACCGACACTCAGCAGACTACTATGGCCTTGGTCGCGGGCCGCTTGCAGATGGCCGACCAGCTTGCACCACTTGTTGCCGCCCAGCTCTGCATCACGCAAATCCTCACGTTTCATGAGGAATCTACCGCTTTTCTGCCACGGCAAGCCATCCAATGGCTGCAACGGTGTTGGCGTTGAAAAATCCATCATTATATTGGCGACCATGAGTCATCGCCTCAGCGGAAACGCAGAACATTATCAATCGCAGAGTCCGCCGACTGATGGCGGGCGCAACGATCAGACTGCCCAGCCACAAATCGCGTTGGAGAATCTGTTCGAATCAAACGGGCATCACAGCATTTGCTCTCACCCAGGGGCGCATTGCAGCGAGGGTTTTCATAATGCGCAAGCCAGAGACGATACTGATCTTCGGAAACCAGACACTTGGCTGCCGCATAGGCAACCGGGTTCTCGACATAGCGCTCCAGATCGGCAACCGGAACAGATACATGCCCCGCACCGGGATGAAACGCCACGAAACTCATGCCCAACGACTCCAGACGGTGCAGGAACGCATCCGCTGCCATTTCTTCGCGCTGGGCAATACTTGCCTTGATCTCAGCTAACTCCTTACTGAGACTGGCCAGTGTTTCATCACGATAAGCAATTTCTGCACGCAGCGAATCCACCTGCATGCGGTGACTACTTGCTTCTTCACTAAGCCGCTGCTCAATCGACAGCTGAAACTCGTTATGCAGGCGCTGTTCGCGCATGCTGAACTCACGGTCTTTCTGGGCCAGCAGCTCCTGAAACTTCTGGGTTTCCTCACCCACGCGGGTCTGCATGAGTACCGCCAGTTGCTCTTCATGCAAGCGACGTTCATCTGCAAGACCCTGCTCCAGGCGCGACATGCTGGTCATTTGCTGACGCAGGTTTTCAACCTGCTCACGCTGCGCATCCGTCTGGGTTCGCATGGCCTGATGCTGGCTCAGCAGCCTGGCATTCTGGGCTTCCAGAATATCCACCTGCTGCTGATGCAGAAGTCCAAGGCGAGCAACCGTCTCGTTCTTGTCATTTTCGAGCGTGGTAATACGCAGCTGCTGCTCCCCCAGTCGGGCCAGCAGTTTTTCGCGCTCACCTTCCCATTCAGGGGGTGGTGCCGGTGGCGCGGCAGGTGTCGAAGTCAGCACCGGGATATCGGCATCGGTAAGAACCGGAATATCTTCATCAGAGGGTCGTGCATCCATCCTTGAAGACGGCTGCCTGGAGGCCGGACGCTGCGGCCTCAGACTGAAACGGGACGCGGCTCGCTCTGACTCCTGCTGGATCTGGACAAACGTATTCTGGGCCGACCCCATTTGGGGGTCCCACATACGTGGCGCATGCCAGGAGATGGAGGACTGACTGCGGCAGACCAACCGGATGGGCCCGCCACCAAGATCGGGGCCACGCCCGGCAATTTCTGCCATATGACGCAGGGGGAGATTCCAGCTGCGCTCAGCGAAGCCGCTATCATCGAAGCCGATGGTAAAGAGAACAACCCCATTGACCTTAAGGTCATCGTCCAGTTGTACGTAGGCCGCCCGCTTCTCAGTGCCAGCATAGGCAACCAGGCCAACATAGCCATCAAGGGTAGCTTCAAAGTCTGAGAACATCATGCTTTTGTCGATGTTCTCGCCTTCCCAGAAGAAGACCAGCTCAGACGAAGCCAGATAGGTTTCAAACATGGCAGTGGTCCGGGTACTTGTGAGGACGTGTCATGAACGCGCCAACTCCTTTATGCGCTGGTTCTTATGATTGACAGCATAGCCCTCGGCCCTGCAAAAACAAAGGGCTGCCATTAGCAGCCCTTTGCACAGGCGGTCACAAAACGATCATATGACTGACCGAAGGATGGCTGTCAGCCCGAACCCCAAATGGGTCAACCCGCTACACCTTAGAGCAAACCAATACCGCTACGCCAAACCAGCCAAGCCGCACAAGCACCAACCAGAAGGCCGGCGGCTATCTCACTACGGCTATGCCCCATACGCTCACGCAATCCCCCCCCTGTAGCAGATGAAGACAATGCATTGATGGCCTGAGCATGCAGGCCAACCTGCCGGCGAAGACTGCTGGCATCCAGCAACACAATAAAAGCCAGGGTAAGGGCGACTCCAAATGCAGGGTGGGCAATGCCCTCCCTTAGCGCAATCAGCACCACCATGCTACCGACAATAGCACTATGATTACTTGGCATGCCCCCGTAGCCGATCAAGTCAAACGCCAGGCGCCGGGCCCTCAGACTGTTAATCGCAAACTTGCTGCACCCTGCCAGCAGCCATGCCAGTAAAGGGGTAATCACATAGGAAAGATCAAGAGTCATGTAAGGTGGCTCGGCCAGATAGAAACAACAGACACCACTCCCCAGATAAACACCGTCAACAGTAACTGCCAATCGCCCAGCAAGGCATCCGTTGGGGATTCACCACCATCCTTTGACTCAACAATAAACCAGTAACGATAGAGTCCGTAAAGTACCAACGGAATGGTCATTACCATCTCCGGACGGGCCGTCATGACAAACAGGCTGTAAAACAGCAGCGCCCCCGTCGCTGACATCTCGGCATATCGGTCTATCAGTGCGGGCGTATAATGTTGCAAGACTTCCCTGCTTTCGCTGCCATTGCTGGCCAGTTCTTGTCGCCGTTTAACCGCAGCCAGATACAGGGCAAGGCATAAAGTCGTGACAAACATCCATGATGAAACGGGTACTGACAGGGCCATGGCCCCGGCATAGACACGTAATACAAAGCCGATCGCAATCGTGAAAATATCAATTACTGGCTGATGCTTAAGCACAAAGGTATACGCCAGATTGAGCAGCAGATAACCGTAAACAACATACATCACAGCCGGCATGACAAACCAGGTGGCCAGCAGTACCGAATAAAGTACCAGCAACAGGATACGCGCCATCGGCACAGACACCAGCCCTGAAGCCAAAGGACGGCTTTTGGACTTGGTGGGATGACGGCGATCCCTGTCAATATCGTGTAAATCATTGAGTACATAAGTCGCCGATGACGCCACACAGAAAATCAGTGCTGCCAGCGCCACGCTCTGAATAGACTGCAGTTTGAGAAACTCGCCAGCAAACACCAGAGGAGCAAAAACAAAGGCGTTTTTCACCCATTGCCGCGGACGCATAAGCGCCACCAAACCCTTGATACGCGCTGGAAACGACCGCGGCGCTACGGTAGGATGC
>CAYGBB010000122.1:0-6362 GCA_964347985.1 uncultured Moraxellaceae bacterium | reverse complement strand
GGCGCCCATCATCTTTTGATGCATCTCGCCCATCACCGTCATTTGCCTATCCATCTGATCCATCTTCTGCTGCGTCCCCGCTGAGGGCTTGGAGGCTGATGGCTTTGTCGCCGTAGGTTTCGCAGCCGGCGCCTTGGGCTTCTTGGGAGCCGAAGCCGCGTCTTCGGGGGTGATGGGCATCATGGCTTGCGAATCCGGCTGCGCGGCTAGACTCAGAGTCGTGAGACAGGCCATCAAGGACACGGCGATCAGGGAACGTACTGCTTTCATGGGGATCTCCTAAAAATTGAAAAAGGCCACGTTGCACGCTAGAAACGAATGAACTGTGCCGCCTCAATCAGGGACGCTCAGGAACGGATGAGATTTCAGATACTCTTTCGCATAAGCCAGTTCCCCTGGAGCATTGGCATGCAGGGTGAACAGGGGCTGTCCCTGTTGCACCCGGTCTCCCAGCTCGACATGCATGTCCAAACCAGCTGCCGGGGTTGTTGGCGCCCCCAGCAGCTTCGCAAGGCGTGACAAGCGGCGGTTGTCGATGTGCGAGATGTGCCCGGCGGAGAGCGCCGACACGGGTTCCCTGATGCGGGCCACAGGTGGCTCGTGCAGCCCGCCCTGCGCCGCGCAGATCCCTTGGAATTTCTGCCACGCCATGCCCGAGTCCAGCAGTCGCCATGCCAATGAATGGCCTGTCCCTGGAAGCGATTTGCCACAAAACTCCAGCAGATCGCCGGCCAGGTTGACAGCGCGCGTCCGCAAATCCATTGGCGCGTACGCAGCACTGCGAAGTACTGCCAGGACATCACGGGCTTCAAGTGCTGGACCGATGCCTCTGCCTACGGGTTGACTCCCGCGCGAATGCCGAATCTTCAGTTGGAGGCCACAGGCTTCACCAACCAGTTGCAGCATGACGGTCAGCCGATGAGCGTCTTCCTCGCTGCGGACCTTGGCTGTCGGCCCGACGGGAATGTCCAGCACGACGTGCGACGCACCCGCGGCGATCTTCTTCGATAGCACGGAGGCAACCAGCTGGGCATCACTGTCCAGATCCAGCGGTCTCTCTACACGGATCAGCAAGTCGTCGGCCGGGCTCAACGCCAACGCACCGCCCCAGGCCAGGCAGCCACCTTCCTGTTCAACCACCCGCCGCATCGTGGCCAAATTCAATGTGACATTCGTGAGGGTCTCCATCACATCGGCGGTCCCCGCAGGCGAGGTAATGGCGCGTGATGACGTCTTCGGCATGGTCAGGCCGGCTGCGGCAATGATGGCCACGACGATCGGCGTGGTCCGGTTGCCAGGCAGGCCACCAACGCAGTGCTTGTCCGCAATCGGCGTCCGTCCCCAGTCGATCGTATCGCCTACTTCAACCATGGCGCGGGTCAGGTCGATGGTCTCCTGCAGATCCATGCGCCCGCCGGCACAGGCGCTCAGGAACGCCGCCAGGTGAATGTCCGAATAGTGGCCCCGCGAGACGTCAGCCATGATGCTTTTGTATTCGGATGCCCCGAGACGATGTCCGTAGATCTTGGCCCGCAGCGCGCTTTCGGAGTCCAGCGTCGGCGCATGGGAAATCTTCAACAGGCTCGCTTCATTCGCGGCGAGTGCCTGGGCTGCGCCCCTTGACAGGCCGACTTCGCCAGGCGCCAGCAAGTCCGAATCGATCACGTTCAGGGTAGCGATGATGTGCCGATCATTCAGCTCGATGCGTAGTCGGGTCCGGGATTGGAACCCTTCGGCGCGGCAGACATGGCAGTCGCGCCGCATGTAGATGACGTACTCCTGTTGGGTATCGATTCCCAGCGTCCGGTACCGTAGCGACGAATGCGTCTCGTGGCCTGCGGAATCCATGACCCCGTTCATGACGTCAATTCCACCGTCTGACCCATGCGCGGCACGGCCGCCGGCCATCCCAGCTCAGTCTCTACCCTCAAGCGCAGAGTATCTGCTGGACCAGGTTCGCCATGGGTGAGGAAGACTTTCTTGGGTGATTTGGGCGCCGTGCCCATCCAGCGCAGGAGCTGCCCCGCATCGGCATGCGCCGACATGCCACGCAGCAAGGCCACCTCGGCATGGATGGGGACGTCTTCGCCAAAAATCCGGATGGTCTTCTCGCCAGCGGCAATACGTGCACCGCGCGTACCACCGGACTGATAGCCGGCCAGGACGATGGTGTTACGCCGGTCTGGCGCTAACCTTCTGAGATGATGGAGAACCCGCCCACCTGTCGCCATTCCGCTGGCGGAGATGATGACGGAGGGATAACGCACATCGTTCAAAGCTCGGGAGTCGTCGGTGGATCGCACCATGGTGGCCACCTGGCATAAACTTTTGCACTCCTCCGGACTCAGTCGATGTTCGGCCCGGTGCCGGTGGTAAATCGCGGTCATGTCGACGGCCATGGGGCTGTCCAGGAACATCGGCAGATCAGGAATAGCGTGACTCGCCTTAAGGCGCGAAAGAAGGAAAAGTAGGGACTGGGCCCGGCCAACCGCAAAAGCAGGGATGACCACGCTGCCACCGCGGCCCGCGGTACGCCGGATGATTTCGGCCAGAAGCACTTCGTTGTTCTCGGGCTCGTGGAGTCGGTCGCCGTAAGTGGACTCGACCACAAGGTAGTCTGCCGGCCCCAGGGGCAACGGTGGCTTCATGATGGGATCGTCGTCCCGCCCGAGATCGCCCGAGAAGACGACCGTCACCCCTGCGGCATGCACCTCGGCCGACGAGGCCCCCAGGATATGACCTGCGGGTCGGAGGGACACGCTCATCCCCGGCAATATTTCGACGGACTCATTGAAGGGCAAGGGCTGCATGTATCGCAAAGCGTGCCGTGCATCCTCTTCTGTGTACAAGGGCAAGGCTGGCTTGTGTTTGCTTGCCTTATGGCGATTCAGATACTCGGCTTCCTCTTCCTGCAGTCGACCGCTATCGGGCAACAGCAGCTGGCACAGATCGATGGTTCCTGGCGTGGCAAATATCGGTCCCCGAAAGCCATTGCGGACAAGTAAGGGCAGCGCCCCTGAATGATCCAGGTGAGCGTGGGTCAGGACGACGCCATCCAGCCGAGCCACATCAACCGGGAACGGCCCCCAGTTCATTTCCCTCAGGTGCTTGTATCCCTGGAACAGGCCGCAATCGATCAAGACATTGCGCCCCGTGTGCTCCAACAGGTATTTGGAGCCGGTTACCGTACCCGCTGCGCCCAGAAACGTCAGTTTCATCGCTTCTCCGTCTTTATCTTGGGCGGCTGTCGGAAAGCGTTCTGTTCACGCTCGCACGCCACTGGTCAGTGCGTCAGCCTCATTTATCTCGATCGAGCACCTGCCTGATCTCTTCGTATTCCTCGGACTTGATCTCGCCATTGGCAAGCCGTCGATGCAGAATCTCCTGAGGAGTCTCACGCTGGCGGTCTCCACGCCCTTCCGAACGAGGCCTGATGCCGAACAGCACCAGAACGATCAGAAGACCCCAGAACAACCACCAGAACGCATGCATGCCCACCATGTAGTAGCCGTTGTCGAAGAACATAGAGTCTCCTTGTATAGGCCAACCAGGCTCGTCGCCCGGATGCTCACTGAGCCGACCTGATTTCTGTAATAACCATCTTGCCGCCTTCATTGACGACCATGAACTTGACCTTGTCGCCAGGCTTCAAATTGGTCAGCAAGCCCTTGTCCTTTGCTGTAAAGACCATGGTCATGCCTGGCATGTCCAGATGCCTGATATCGCCATGCTTGATGGTGACCTTGCCCGCCTCAGGGTCGATCTTTCGGACTTCGCCGTCGGTCATCGACGCTGATTGCGGCATACCCATCTTGCCTTGATCCATCATCATGGTTTGAGCGTTGCCGCTCATGGGCAAAGCTATTCCCATTGCGAGAGACGAAATGACAAGAATATGTTTGATGTTGTACATGATTTCCTCACAAAACACTGTTGAAAACTTGTTCTGCGCCTTCTTAGTGGCCAGAACGGCCTGGTGCAAATCGTGGAAATCAAGACCAGTGCTCATCCTGTCGGACAGTTTCATTTCCTGACGACCTTGATCGCCCCTTTCATCCCGGCTTCATAGTGTCCGGGCATCAGGCAGGCGAAGTTGACAGTACCAGCCTTGGTGAACTGCCAGACGATTTCGCCTTGCTTCCCAGGAGCCAGCGTGACCTTGCTGGGTTCGTCGTGTTCCATGTCAGGAAACTTCTTCATCTGCTCAAGGTGCTCAAGCAGTTCCTGCTGGGTTCCAAGGCTCAGTTCGTGTTTCACCTTGCCGATGTTCTTGACCACAAAGCGAATGGTTTCACCTTGCTTTGCCTGGATTTCGGTTGGCGTGTAACGCATGTTGTCGCTCATGTCGATGGTGATCGTTCGATTCACCCTGGCTGCCACACCTGGCTTGCCGATGGCAGTCTCGTCATCATCGTGGCCATGGCCGCCGTGGCTACCGCCAGCAAAGGCAGCGCCTGAGAGGACCAATGCCGTCAAGGCCATGGTCGCTTGATATGCAGAAGACTTGGTTTTCATGGGCATGCTCCAAAAAGTTAGTGGTGGATATATCAATGGTTGCTTTGCGACGTGGGTTTGCGAATCTGAACTTCAATCAGATCGGCGGACTTCTGGATGCGAGGCATGGATTGGCCGCCTTCGGCTTTGAAGCGCGCGGGCTCTTCCAAGGTGCCGGCGTACTCGTGGGCCACCGTGCCCTCGGGGTGTTTGAACCACCCTGGGTCTTTGTAATCACCAGGCTTCTGATCCTTACGCACCTTGAGCACGCTGAACATGCCGCCCATCTCAACCGAGCCAAACGGGCCCTCGCCGGTCATCATGGGCACGGTGTTGTCCGGAATGGGCATTTCCATTTCTGCCATATCGGCCATGCCTCGCTCACCCATCACCATGTAGTCCGGAATCAAATTGTTGATTTTCTTGGCCACGCCACGGTGATCTACCCCAATGAGCGTCGGTACGTTGTGTCCCATCGCGTTCATGGTGTGATGGCTCTTGTGGCAGTGGAAAGCCCAATCGCCTTCCTCATCCGCCAGGAACTCAATCTGGCGCATTTGCCCAACAGCCACATCCGTGGTCACTTCATACCAGCGGGTGCTTTTGGGGGTGGGGCCTCCATCCGTACCTGTCACTAGAAATTCGTGCCCATGCAAATGAATCGGATGATTCGTCATGGTCAAATTTCCGATGCGGATGCGCACCTTGTCGTTCAGGCGGACGTTGAGACTGTCAATGCCCGGGAAAATGCGGCTGTTCCAGCTCCAGAGATTGAAGTCCAGCATGGTCATGATCTTGGGCGTGTAGCTGCCCGGATCGATGTCGTAGGCATTGAGCAGGAAACAGAAATCCCGCTGCACCTCGTCGATCAGTGGATTCTTCACTTTCGGGTGGGTCACCCAGAAGCCCATCATGCCCATGGCCATCTGCGTCATTTCGTCGGCATGCGGGTGATACATGAAGGTGCCCGGACGGCGCGCCACGAACTCATAGACAAAGGTCTTGCCTGGCTGGATGGCTGGCTGGTTCAAACCCGCCACACCATCCATACCGCTGGGCAGGCGCTGTCCATGCCAGTGAACGCTGGTGTGCTCAGGCAGCTTGTTCGTGACGTAGATTCGCACGCGATCCCCCTCGACCACTTCAATCGTGGGGCCCGGGCTCTGGCCGTTGTAACCCCACAAGTGGGCCTTAAAGCCCGGAGCCATTTCACGCACCACCGGTTCAGCCACCAGATGGAACTCCTTTACGCCCTGGTTCATTCGCCACGGCAGCGTCCAGCCATTGAGTGTCACGACCGGGTTGTAGGGCCGGCCACTGTTGGGAACTAATGGAGCCATGGTTTCGGGTGATGTCTGAATCATCGGCTCGGGCAATGCAGCCATGGCCACTCGATTCACTGCGCTGGCAGCCACCGCGCCCCCGGCAATGCCGGCATACTTGAAAAAATCTCTTCTGGATGTCATTGGGTGTTCCATGTCTCAGTGACCT
Source organism: uncultured Moraxellaceae bacterium (assembly GCA_964347985.1). Lineage (GTDB taxonomy): Bacteria > Pseudomonadota > Gammaproteobacteria > Pseudomonadales > Moraxellaceae > UBA2031. The sequence goes on along the minus strand of CAYGBB010000122.1, from coordinate 377 downwards.
GCACCGCCCCCGCTAGGGGCGCTTGACGTCACGGAAAGGGAGGTGCTGGTGGGGCGGCCGATTAACGTAGCTTGCAAAGCAGCGTCGGCCAGCCAGAACTGTTGCTCAGCATCGATGGCGGCTATCACGGTGCTGACCTGATCGCGGGCGTCGGCCAGCAGCTCGAAAACGCCGATGATCATCCCGTTGTAGCGCAGCTGGTTCTCCTCGGAGATCACCTTGCGCAGCGGGACAACCTCATCGCGGTGATGGCGCGCCACGTCGTAGGCGGTGCGGTAGGCGGAATAGCTCTCCCGCAAACTGGAGCCGGCCGCACGCACTGTGGCTTCGAGCTGATTGACAGCCACCAGCGTGCGTGCACTCATGCCGTCACGCTG
>CAYGBB010000121.1:0-6379 GCA_964347985.1 uncultured Moraxellaceae bacterium | reverse complement strand
GCGAGTCGGTGTGCAGCAAGCGGCGCGAATTCCGCCGTGAAGACTGGCTGGAAACGGCAGACATGCTGACGCAGGCCGGCAAGGAAGTGGTGCTGTCGTCACTGGTGTTGCTGGAGGCGGAATCGGAACTCAGTGCCATGCGCGGGCTGTGCGAGAACGGACGCTTTGCCGTGGAAGCCAATGACATCGGCGTGGCGTACATGGCGGCCGAACTCGGCGTTCCCTTTGTCGGCGGACACACCCTCAACATCTACAACACGCGCACGCTGGCCACCTGGGCGCGGCTCGGCATGCAGCGCTGGCTGCCGCCAGTGGAACTGTCGCGCGATGAACTAGGTGCGATCCTGCGCGACTGGCCGGCCGGGGTGCCGCGTCCGGAAACCGAAGTGTTTGCCTATGGCCGTCTGCCGCTGGCGCACTCGGCCCGCTGCTACACCGCACGTGCCCGCAACCTTGCCAAGGACCAGTGCGAGTTCGCCTGCATCGAGTATCCCGAGGGCCTGCCGCTGTATACACAGGAGCAGCAGGGCCTGTTCCAGATCAACGGCATCCAGACGCAGTCCCGGCAGCACTGCAACCTGCTTAACCAGCGTGACGACATGGCGCAGCGCGGTGTCGGCATCATGCGCCTCAGCCTGAGTCATGAGGACGATCTGGCGCGGGTGCAGGCCTTGCGCGAGCCGCTCGCAGGCACGGCCCCGTTGCGGGTGCCGCTGGCCGATACCGACAGCTGCAATGGCTACTGGTTCGGCCAGCCGGGCCAGGTGCAACTCATGGATGTCGAGTTGCGCTTCTGATGTAAGGACTTGCCTGGTTCCGGGCACCGGCAGCTGACGCGTGTTCCGGCTGCCGGGACTTATTCCATGTGCCGGAAATAGACCGCAGCGATACGCGCCATTTCCCGGGCCAGCGGCGGCAGGTCGGAAGCAAACATCAGGTTCTTCACTTGCAGGCCCAGTTCGGTGTCACCTTCGATCACCAGGCGGCGCTGGAAAAACAAGGTGTCGGGATCTTCTTCCTGATGCGCCAGCGCCACAAAGGCGGCAAGATCGCCGCGGATGGTGACATCGGGGCGCAGGGCGCTGTCGCTCACAATCGGGCCCAGGTCGCCATAGCTCACATTCCAGCTGTTCTGCAGGTCGGTCACGGTAAAGCGCACCCAGCGGCCGTACAGGAACTGCATGCGTCCGTGCTGGACATGCGCCTGAAAGGTTTCGCGCAACAGGCGTTCCAGCAAGCGCCGCTGCAGGGGAAATGGCAGCAGGCGCATCGGCACCTTGAGCAAGGGATGCAAACGACGCAGGAGCGCGGGAGGGGGTGGCGGGGGCAATGGCAGGGAAGACAATGACGGCAGTGGCGGCAACAGCGCCTGCAATCCGGGCGGCAAGGGCATGACAGCATCCTGAGCGGGAGCAGAAATTACGGCGGATTCTAGGCCTTGCCAGGATTGCTGCCTTGATCCGCGTCAGGGCTGTCAGGTCAATGTGTGTGGCGAGTGCTTGCTGCTAAGGTCCGTGCACATATTTGTTGCGAGGATGAGCGCCATGAGTCGGCAGGTTGCACTGGTTACCGGGGCCTCCAGTGGTATTGGCCAGGATATTGCGCGGGAGCTGGCACGACGGGGCTACGACCTGATCGTGGTGGCGCGCCGGCAGGACCGCCTGGAGCAGCTGGCGGCAGAGATCGGCAAGGCGACGCCGGCAGAGTGCCTGATCCTGGCCTGCGATCTGGCCGATCGTGCCCAGCTCAATGCCCTGATGCCACGCACCCGCGACTGGCTGGCCCAGAAAGGACGGGTACTGTCGGTGCTGGTCAACAATGCCGGGACCGGCGTCTGGGATGATTTTGAGAAACAGAGCGCCGCCATCAGCCAGCGTGACATTGATCTCAACGTCACGGCACTGACCACGCTGTGCCACGAGTTTGTGGCAGTGGCCAGGGCGCATGGCAAGTCGGCACACATCCTGAACATTGCATCGCTGGCGGCGATGTTGCCGACACCCCGCTTTGCCGTGTATTCGGCGACGAAAAGCTATGTCTTGCGGCTGACGGAAATCCTGGCGTACGAACTGCGCGACAGCAACATCACGGTGACCTGTTCCTGCCCCGGTGGCGTGATGACGGAGTTCATGGGTCTGGCGGGACAGGAGCTGAAAGGCGAGACCGGGATGATGCCGTCCGATGTGGTGGCGCAGTTGTCGGTGGCGGCGATGCTGGCCGGCAAGGTGGTGTTTGTGCCCGGGGCCTTGAACAAGGCCTCGGCGCTGGCGCGCTTTCTGCCGCAGGCACTGAAAATCCGGCTGGTCGAGAAAAGCATGCTGATCACGGTGCAGGACAAGTGAATGCGCGTGACCACATGGCGACGGTGTGGTTTGCTACGGGCATCCCGTTCCCGTGCAGGCCCGTACCATGAGTGACTCCCCGCTTCCCCCTGAAAATCTGCCACCGACAGCGGCCGGTCACCTGGCACGCCTTGCGCTGGTGCTGTTTCTGGTCGTGCTGGCCGTACTGGGCGTGCTCATGATCTGGGGGGTGAGCGATCCCGAAGTGCTGCTCAAGGGCTTTGCCACCTTCACGGTGATTGCGCTGACGGGTGTGCTGCTGACGATGGTGTTGCAGAAGCGGTCATAAGCAACGGGCAGACCGCTACGGCAGGGATCAGTCGGCCTTCGCGACCAGGGCGGTGCCGTCAAACGCAATGCCGGCCCAGCCATCGGTCATGAAGCGACGGATGTTGGCGTGGTCGGTGCCCTGCGGGTGCTTGAGCACGTCGTCACGGTAAAAGCGGCCGAACAGCTGCACGGTGTCTTCCGCACTCAAGGCCTTCTCCCTGGCCAGGGCAAACAGGCGGCAGGAACCTTCATTCTTGCCGGCCTCGTTGATGACCGGATCGGCACCGAGGCCGTTGCTGAAGCGGGTGGGGGTGTAGTCGTAGTGATCGTTGACGTAGGCGATCACGTCTTCAAAGTCGGCCTCACCCTTTTTCAGGCGGTCGAGCAGGGTCTGGAAAATCATGGCGTGCTCCGGTTACAGAGCGCGCATTCTGCCAGCACCGGCAGCGTCTTTCACGTCACCCGTGCCGTTGCGGCCGCAAGGCGTCAGTGACGATGCATCATCCGCGCCTGTTCGCGCAGTGACTCCTCGATTTCATGCAGCAGCTTGACGGTGTCGTTGAGCGCCTGCGCTTCCATGATGTCATCGGGAGCAAGTTCGGCACACAACGCCTCCAGCTGGACAATCTGGTGGTGCAGACTTTTGGCGTCGAGGTTTTTCAGGGTCACGGTGTGGGGAAGCAGCATGATGTTCTCCCATGGGGTGTGATGGCGGGACTCATGTTTCTGGTATAGACCAGCGCCACCGGCTCTGCCAGCCGGACACGTCATGGCCGGCACAGGAAACCCGTCAGGGGCGTAACCGGGGGACAGGCGGTGACCGGCTTACTGACCCCGGTCATCGGCAGGGGCGCAGGCGGGGGCCTGTTCGCGCTGGCGACGCTCCTGCGAGCGGCGCCACTGCGTGTAGTGCCCGCCCAGTGACTGCCGGGTGATGCCCTCGGCGACGCTGACCGCATCGTAGAGATGGTCGAGATCAATGCCGGTATCGAAGCCGGCCCCGTGCAACAGGTAGACCAGATCCTCGGTGGCCAGGTTGCCGCTGGCGCCCGGTGCAAACGGGCAGCCACCGAGGCCGCCGATGCTGGCATCAAAATGGCGCACCCCCGCCTCCAGCCCGGCCCAGGTCATGGCCAGTGCCATGCCGCGGGTATCGTGCAGGTGCAGGTTGAACGGGGTGGCGCCGTGGGCCCGCACCAGGGGGTCGAGAATTTGCCGGATCTGGCGCGGGTTGCCAGCACCGATGGTGTCGGATATGGCCACTTCATTGGCACCTGCCGTAAGCAAGCGTTCACTCAGCTCATGGACAACGCTGACATCCGTCAACCCGTCATAGGGGCAGGCACAGGCGCCGGACAGGTAGGCGCGGACATAGATGCCATCGGCACGGGCCTGGGTCATCACCTCGCGGCAGGCGGCTTCGGCCTGGTCACGGGTCATGCGCAGGTTGCGCAGGTTGAAGGTGTCGGTGGTGGCCAGCACTACGGCGACCTTCTGGTATCCCGCGGCTTTTGCCCTTTCGTAGCCTTTCAGGTTGGGCACCAGCGCCATGTAGTCGATGCCCCGCTCGCCCCCGCCAAAGAAAGGCAGGCCGGCGGTGACCTCGGCAGCATCGGCCATTTGCGGCACGGCCTTCGGGTGCACAAAGCTCACCGCCTCCAGATGGCGGACGCCGGCACGGATGAGGGCGCCGGTCAGCTCCAGCTTGCCGGCCGTGCTGACGGGATTGGGCTGGTTCTGCAGGCCATCGCGGAGGCCGACTTCGGTGACGCGAACGGGTTCTTTCATGAGAGGGCACGACAAGGACGGGATAGCCCGATACTACGCCAGTTCCGGGCAACCGGCGCGGTGGGAATCAGGGCTGGGGAAACAGCTGTTCGGGCGTGATGGTGACATCGCCGCGCTCACTGCTGACAAACCATTCGCCATCCTGCAGGGTGACCTGCACCCGCATGCTGCGCTCGCACAGTGCCGCCAGTGCCGCGACGCTTTCCTCGGACAGGCGGACCACGCGCAGGTGCTGCTGGCGTGACAGCTTGCCGACGAGCTGGGACCACCACATGGTGGTGCTGGCGCCGCCATAGCAATACACACTGACTTTTTCCGAACGGCCGGCGGCCTTGCGCAGGCGGCTTTCGTCGGGCTGGCCGAGTTCAATCCAGTGCACGATGGCGCCGGTCAGGTCTTTTTCCCACAGGGGCGGATCATCCGGATTGTCGAGACCCTGCGAGAACTGCAGCTGCTCGCTGGCGCAATCGGCAAACGCCAGCAGGCGTACCATCAGGCGCTCCTCGGTTTCCGACGGATGCAGGGCCAGCGTCAGCTGATGGTTGGCGTAGTAGTGCCGGTCAAGATCGGTGATCTGCAGATCGGCCTTGTAGACGGTGGATTTCAGTGCCATGACGGACCCGGACATGCCAGTAGGGAATGGCGCGCAGACTACGCTCAGCGGGCTTGGTCGACAATGCCCCGAATGCCGGCAGGTTTCCGTGACCACCCGGCCGCAAGCCGTTACAATCGCGCCGTTTTCTGAACAACCGGACCCCGCCATGAGCCAGATTGATCCCGCCGAACTTGAACTTTTCCGTGACAACGTCAAGCGCTTCCTCGACAAGGAAATCGCCCCCCACTATGCACAGTGGGAAAAAGACTCGTGGATGCCCCGCGAAATCTGGAACAAGCTCGGTGAAAACGGCCTGCTCGCCGTGGACCAGGACGAGCAGTACGGCGGTGCCGGTGTGCCCTACCAGTACTGTGTCGTGGTGCTGGAAGAAACGGCACGTGCCGGCATGGGCTCACTCTGCACCGGCCTGTCCGTGCACTCCGACATTGTGGCGCCCTATGTGGCGCACCTTGGCAACCAGGCCCAGAAGGATTTCTGGCTGCCCAAGCTGGTCTCCGGCGAAGCCGTCGGCGCCATCGGCATGACCGAGCCGGGCGCTGGTTCCGATCTCGCCAATATCCGCACCACGGCCATTCGCGACGGTGATCACTACATCATCAACGGCTCCAAGACATTCATCTCGAATGGCCAGCATGCCGGCCTGCTGATCCTCGCCGCCAAGACCGACCCGACTGCCGGCGCCAAAGGTGTGTCGCTGTTTCTCGTCGACACCGCCCTGCCCGGCTTTGCCCGTGGCAAGAATCTGGAAAAGATCGGCCTGCACTCGCAGGACACCTCCGAGCTGTTCTTCGACAATCTCAGGGTGCCGGCAGATGCGCTGCTGGGTGAAGAAGGCAAGGGCTTTGCCTACATGATGCAGGAACTGCCGCGCGAGCGCCTGAACATTGCCGTGCAGGGCGTGTACGCTGCTGAAGGCGTGCTCGAATCCACCATCCGTTATGTCACCGAGCGCAAGGCGTTTGGTGCACCCCTGTCGCAACTGCAGAACACGCGTTTCACGCTGGCGCAGTGCAAGACGGAAATCGAGTGCAACCGTGCCTTCCTCAATCACGGCATCGCGCTCTACATGGAAGGCAAGCTGGATGTGCCGACCGCTGCCATGATCAAGCTCTCCACCACCGACCTGCAGGGTCGTGTCGCTGATGCCTGCCTGCAGATGCATGGCGGTTACGGCTACATGGTGGAATATCCGGTGGCACGTGCCTTTGTCGATGCGCGCATCCAGCGTATTTACGGCGGCGCCAACGAGATCATGAAGGAAGTGATTGCCCGCTCCCTCGTGGGTCGTTAATGCGGTTGCACTGAAGTGCGGAATAAAAAAACCGGTATCCCTGCAAAGGAATACCGGTTTTTTCATGGGCGG
>CAYGBB010000120.1:0-6425 GCA_964347985.1 uncultured Moraxellaceae bacterium | reverse complement strand
CCTGCAAGCAGAGGGAAAGGGCATCCTGCTGCTGCGGGGTTGCCAGCAGGTGCAGGTGATCGTCCAGCAGGGAGTAGGCATGGATAGCCAACCCATGTTCGCGTGATGCATCGCGCAGGATGTCCAGCAGGCGCTGCCGGTCTTCGTCATCGCGCACCAGGGCTTGTCCTTCCTGCGCCCGCAATACCACCATGTACGGCCAGTCAGTCAACTCGATACGACGCAGACGGGCCATGACTACTCCGCAGAAAACTCAGTACAGCAGGCCAAACCCGATGTGGAAATTATCGAAACGCTCATCGTCCTTGTAGTTTTCTGCCGCCACCGTGAAGGTCACACGGTTGCCAAGGTTCATGTTGTAGCGATTGCGCTGCTTGCCGGTGAGAAAGTCATAGATCGAGGTCATGTTGAAGTCATGACGAACCCGGGTCACGGGGCCTTCAGTACCAATGCCGGCCTGCAGTTGCAGCAGCTTGGAGAAACCGATGCCGGCGTAGACGTTATCAATCGTCTCACCGGAAAAGTCCTTGTGGGAGCCGCCGAAATTCAGGAAGGTGCGGGAGTAATTGGCATCCATGAAAAAGCCGGTGCCTTTGCCTGTTTCGTCACGACGACTGTCCACTCGCCCCGCCGCCACCACCAGTCCCGGAATGATCTTGGGATCGAGCGGGCCGGCAACGGCTGCAGGAGCAGGAAGCAGCAAACTGATCAGCAGGGCCACAAGGGCGGGTCCCTGAAAGCGCATGGCATGTCCTCTTTCTTGTTATTCTGACGTGCAGTGTTCGTGCAGTGTGGATGGCACACCAGAGTGTCCATTGGCATGATTATGCCCGCATGGCCGTTTTGACGCCACGGTTAAGCCTCGTCTCCTTGTCGGTGAACTATGCTTCATGCTGCCGGGTGATGACTGTTCCCGGGTTCCCTGACTCCGGAAGCCGCCATGAGTGACCACCACCTTCTGGATGCCTTTTTCCTGATCTTTACCGGGGCGGCCATTCTGGCCACCCTTGCCCTGTTTACCCGGCAGCCCGTGCTGATTGCCTATATCCTGCTTGGTGCCCTGATCGGACCATACGGGATGGGGCTGGTTACCGATATTGCCCTGCTTCAGCAGGTTGCCGGGATCGGCATCCTGTTCCTGCTGTTCCTGATTGGCCTGGATATGGAGCTGTCGGCGCTGATGTCGGTGATCCGGGAGTCGGCGCTGGTCAATCTGGCCAGCTCAGTCATCTTCTTCATTGCCGGGGCGTTGGTCACGCGGGCGTTCGGTTTCTCCCTGATCGAGGCGGTCATCGTCGGGTTGGCCATGCTCAACCCCAGCACCATCATCGCGCTCAAGCTGCTGCCGACCACGGTGCTCCATCACCGGCGGACCGGCGAACTGATCATCGGGATTTCCCTGCAACAGGATTTGCTGGCCCTGCTGGCCATTTCCCTGATTCCCGTGATGGCCGGTGCAGAGAGCGAACCCGTCGATCTGCTCCAGCTTATTGTGGCCATGCCGGTGTTGCTGGTGCTGGCCTATACCGTGGTGAAGCGCGTGCTGGAGCCTCTCATTATGCGCTTCGACAAGTTTCACGAGTATGTTTTCCTGCTGGCAATCGGCTGGTGCCTCGGTATCGCCACGCTCTCGAATGCGCTGGGGCTATCCCGCGAAACAGGGGCTTTTATTGCCGGAATTTCACTGGCAAGTTCACCCATTGCCCAGTTCATTGCCCTCAACCTGAGGCCGTTGCGTGATTTTTTTCTGGTGCTGTTTTTCTTTGCGCTGGGTGCAGGGTTCGATCGTCACATGCTGTCCGGCATCGTGGTGCCTGCATTGTTGCTGACGCTGCTGGTGGTGGGGCTCAAGCCGGTGATTTACCGGTTTTTGCTTGGACGACTCAGTGAAAGCCGTGAGCTGGCGTGGGACGTGGGATTCCGGCTCGGGCAGGTCAGCGAGTTCTCCTTGTTGATTGCTTTCACTGCCGTGCACGCGGCGCTCATCAGCCAGGCGGTCTCTCTCCTGATTCAGGCCATCGTGATCCTGAGTTTTGTGGTGTCGAGTTATATCGTGATCTTCAACTTTCCCAATCCGATTGCCGTGTCTGAACGATTGCGACGGGACTGATATTCGGCATAAATCATGCCGATACCCGTTGTATTCATGGAAATGACGGGTTCGTTGCAGGTCCGTGGATATTCGTAATTGTTCTAGGCTGACCCTCCTTGTGCCCTATGCTGTTCATGGGTGCATTTCCATGAAGATCAGGTGATGCAGTACCCGGTCAGGAGGCCCTCATGAACAGATTTAATTTACCACTGGCAATACTGGCGTTGATGATGACTGCATGTGGAGACGATAACATGCCCCGCACAGGCCAGTTGTCCGTGCAGGTAACGGATGCGCCGGTCGATAGCGCCGAGCACGTTGTGGTGCGTTTTACCGGATTGAGTTTCAAGCCCGCGGGAGAGCCGGCCCGGCAAGTGGTTTTCGATGTGCCGAAAGACATTGATCTGCTGGCGCTGGCTGATGGCGATGCAGCGCCGCTGATCAGCGATGTAGTGGTGCCCGCTGGCGCGTATGAGTGGATGCGACTCAATGTCGATGCAGCGTTCGATAATGTCTACGATTCCTGGATACAGATCGCCGGTAACCAGTATGAATTGCAGGTGCCGAGTGGCTCGCAAAGCGGTCTCAAGCTGAATGGCGGATTCACCGTGCCGCAGGGCGGGGCTGCCAGTTATACCCTCGATTTTGATCTGCGCCGGTCCGTGGTCGAGCCGGTCGGCCAGCCAGGCTATTTCCTGAAGCCGGTTATTCGCATGGTGAATAATGTGGAGGTCGGCACGCTGACTGGTCGTGTGGATGGCGCATTGATTGCCTCATCCTGCAGCGGAAGCGCCACGGGCGCGGTGTACCTCTACCAAGGGGCAGATGTGACGCCGGATGATGTCGACGGCCTCGATGCCGAGCCACTTGCTTCAGGGGCGGTCACCCTGCAAGGCGATGGCAGTTACCGCTATGTCATCGCCTTTCTCAACCCGGGCAGCTACACGGTGGCCTACACCTGCGATGCGGTGCTGGATCTGCCTGAAAGCAGTGAAGTGCTGGATTATGCGGGAACCAGTAATGTGGTCATCAGTACGGGAGTGACAACCACGCAGGATTTCCTGCCGTGAGAAAGGCAGGAGTAAAAATCACAGCCAGTGGCGGCGCTTGAAATACCAGTAGGGTGCCGCTGCGGAGAGAAGCATCAGGCCCAGTGCCCACGGATAACCCAGGTGCCACTCCAGCTCCGGCATGAACCTGAAATTCATGCCGTACACACTGGCCACCATGGTGGGCGGCAGGAAAATCACGGCTGCCACCGAGAAGATCTTGATGATCTTGTTCTGGTTGACGTTAATGAAGCCGAGCGTGGTGTCGAGCAAGAACTTGATCTTGTCGAACAGAAACGAGGTGCTGGCAATCAGCGACTCGGAGTCACGGATGATGTCGCGCAGGCGCTCGCTTTGTTCGGCATTCAGGATGCCGGAGCGCAACAGCAGGTAGAGCATGCGCTGCAAGTCCATCATCGAGATACGTACCTTGCCGTTCACGTCTTCCTGTCGGGCAATGCTGGTGAGCAGCGATTCCATGTCGTCCTGCTCGGCATTGCCCAGCACCTGGCGTGAGGTTTCTTCCAGTTCGGCGGCCACACGCTCGAGAATGTCGGCGAGGTTTTCCACCTTGGTTTCGAACAGGCCGAGCATGATGGACTTGGAGTTGGTCAGGTTGATCAGGCCTTTGCGGGCGCGCAACCGGAACAGACGGAAAGCCGCCAGCTCTTCTTCACGCAGCGTGAACAGGCGCTCGCTGTTGAATACAAATGCGGCGGAGATATTTTCAGAGTTCTCGTCGGCATAGTTCAGAAAGTAGGAGCTGATGTGCAGGCCGTTCTCGGTTTCGTAAAAGCGCGAGGTTGCTTCGATCTCGTAGAGATCATCAATGGTCGGGAGTTCCTGCTGGTAGGCCACGCGCAGCCATTCACGTTCTTCATCGCTGGGGGCAATGGCATCAACCCAGATCACCTCTTTGACCAGGTCGGCGGCAGCATTGATGGCGACCTGTTCGAGGTACCCCTTGTTCAGCGTAAAGGCCATCAGCATCGTGTATCACTCGCAACTGGTCAGCATCCGGTGAGGGATGCAGGGGATTTGATCGTATAGGCGGAGAATCCTGGTCAGAAAGTGACCTAAATCCTTGAGGGTGTTCATATTCTAGCAACGGGACTTGGCCCGGGCCAGCATCGGGGACGAGAAGGTAGCACGTAATTGTGACCGGATCGGGACAAATCTGGGCTCAAGGGGTGCGTGCCACGCACCAGACATCTATGTCGGTCACCCCATGCCGTTGCAGCAGGCTGGCCATGGCGCCTACCGTGGCCCCGGTGGTCAGCACATCGTCAACAATGGCCACGTGCGTGGGATGGCCGAGCGACGCCAACCTTTCGCTGCTCACGTCGAAGACCTGCGCCAGATTGTGCTGGCGCGCCCTGGCATCCAGGGTGCGCTGGGCACGGGTATGGCGTGCGCGCGAGACCAGCCGTGTTTCCAGCGGTAGCCCGAATGCTTTTGCCAGCGGCCGGGCAATCTCCAGCGCCTGGTTGTAGCCACGCTCGGCCAGACGGCGCGGGTGTAGCGGCACCGGCAGGATCAGTTGGGGCAGGGGGCGGTCAGCGGCCTGAATCGCCTCCAGCAGCGCCCCGCTGAGGACGGGAGTGTGGGCCAGCTGGCGATGGTACTTGAGGCCGGCGATCAGGCTGTCCACCGGAAACACATAACGAAGCGGGGCGATGGCCATTTGCTGGGGCGGGGGCCGCGGTCGGCATTCACCACAGAGCAGCAGCTCCTCCGGCAAGGGAATGGCGCAGCGCTCGCAGGCATGCAGGTTCCAGGGGAGGTCCTGCAGGCAGCCACTGCACAGGGCCCAGTGGCTGGCGGGAGCCTCGCAAAGCAGGCAGGAGGCGGGTACCTGCAGTGATTGATTGAATTTCAACCAGTAGTTAACCATGGTCATCCGTGCAGGTTGACGGGGGCGTCCTGCCCCCACAGAATCAGCGACATTACCCGGCCCGCTGCCCATCAGGAAGTCCCGCATGTCCTCTCTTCGTCACGACTGGTCCCGCAATGAAGTCCGTGCCCTGTTCGATCTGCCCTTCATGGATCTGCTGTTCAGGGCCCAGACTGTTCACCGGGCGAACTTCGATCCCAATACGGTTCAGGTGAGCACGCTGCTCTCCATCAAGACGGGCGCCTGCCCGGAAGACTGCAAGTACTGCTCGCAGTCCGGTCATTACGACACCGGCCTCGACAAGGAAAAACTGCTGGAAATCCAGAAAGTGCTGGAAGAGGCCCTGAATGCGAAGGAAAAGGGTGCCAGCCGCTTCTGCATGGGCGCGGCCTGGCGCTCGCCGCGCGAAAAGGACATGCCTTACGTACTGGAAATGGTGAAGCAGGTGAAGGCACTGGGCCTGGAAACCTGCATGACGCTGGGCATGCTGTCAGCCGGGCAGGCGCAGCAACTGGCCGAGGCCGGTCTGGATTACTACAACCACAATCTCGATACCTCGCCCGAGCACTACGGCAAGATCATTACCACCCGCACCTACGATGATCGCCTGAATACGCTGGGCCATGTCCGCGAAGCAGGTATCAAGGTGTGCAGTGGTGGCATTGTTGGTCTCGGTGAAGCGCGTGACGACCGTGTCGGCTTGCTGATGCAGCTCGCCAACCTGCCGGCGCATCCCGAATCCGTGCCGATCAACATGCTGGTGAAAATTGAAGGCACGCCGCTCGGTAATGTCGATGATCTCGATCCCTTCGAGTTTGTGCGCACCATCGCGGTGGCCCGCATCATGATGCCGGAGTCTTACGTGCGCCTGTCCGCCGGTCGCGAGACCATGAACGACGAAATGCAGGCACTGTGTTTCATGGCAGGTGCCAACTCGATTTTCTACGGCGAAAAACTGCTGACGACGCCGAATCCGGAAGCGGCGCATGACAATCAGCTGTTTTCGCGTCTGGGTATCAACTCCAGGCCCACGCAGGATGTGTCAGACGAGTCCCGCGCAGAGGCCATTGCGCAGTCGGTGCGGCAGCAGCAGCTGTCATCACTGACGCGCGATGCCATGGCCACGCGCGACACCGTGAACTGATGCCCTTCAATCTTGCGGCGGTTATCGCGCAGAAAAAAGCCGATGGCCTTTACCGCCGCCGCCGTACCATCGCGTCGGCACAAGGCCCGCGCGTGCGTATTGATGGTCGCGAACTGCTCAATTTCTGCAGCAATGACTATCTTGGTCTGGCCAGTCATCCCGAAGTGATTGCGGCATTCCAGCAGGCCGCCGCGAGCTACGGTGTGGGCAGTGGTGCGTCGCATCTGGTGTGCGGGCACTCTGCCG
>CAYGBB010000119.1:0-6444 GCA_964347985.1 uncultured Moraxellaceae bacterium | reverse complement strand
ATGGTCTTCCAGTTGGTGAGCATGCCGCCCAGCCAGCGGTGATCCACGAAAGGCATGCCGCAACGGGCGGCCTGTTCGCGAATAATGGGGGCTGCAGCACGCTTGGTGCCCACGAACAGCACCTTGTTCTTGTTCGACGACAGCTTGTTGACGTAGGTCAGGGCGTCGTTCAGGGCAGGAACGGTGTGTTCGAGGTTGATGATATGAATCTTGTTGCGGGCGCCAAAGATGTACTTGGCCATCTTGGGGTTCCAGAAACGAGTCTGGTGACCGAAATGCGCGCCAGCCTGCAACAGCTCACGCATGGATACTTTTGCCATGTCTAAAACTCCGGTTTGGGTTAAGCCTCCACATGTCCCGATTGCCCACCTTCTTTTCTCAGAAGGCACCCAGGCGACCGTGACGACATGTGTGCGGTTTAGGGATATCGCTTGATCAGGCCCTGATGAACTAGGGTTTGCCGAAAAGCGCGGCGCTTTATACCATAGGCTCCCTTTCGCCTCAACCGCCGCCCGCTCACCGGACGGCACCTGCCGAGATCCCCATGAGCCAGCTGATCAAGACCCCTGAAGACATTGAAGGCATGCGCGTTGCCGGCCGACTGGCCGCCGAGGTGCTGGAAATGATCGGGCCCTTTGTGAAGCCCGGGGTCAGTACCGGGGAACTGGACCGTATCTGCCATGATTATATCGTCAACGTCCAGAAGGCGATCCCTGCCCCTCTCAACTACAAGGGCTTCCCCAAGAGCATCTGCACCTCGATCAATCATGTGGTCTGCCATGGCATTCCCACTGACACCAAGCTCCTCAAGGACGGCGACATCATCAATATCGACGTCACCGTCATCAAGAACGGCTATCACGGCGACACCAGCAAGATGTATGTCGCCGGCAAGGGCTCCATCATGGCAGAGCGACTGATCCGGGTGACCCAGGAGTGCCTGTACAAATCACTGGCGCTGGTGAAGCCGGGCTGCCATCTTGGCGACATAGGCCATGCCATACAAAAGCATGCAGAAGCCAACCGTTTCTCGGTAGTTCGCGACTTTTGCGGCCACGGTATCGGCAAGGTGTTTCATGAAGAACCCCAGGTGCTGCACTATGGACAGCCCGGCACCGGCATGGAACTCAAGGCCGGCATGACCTTCACGATCGAACCCATGATCAACGCCGGCAGCTATCATACCAAGGTGTTGCCAGACGGCTGGACGGCCGTCACCAAGGATCACAAGCTCTCGGCACAATGGGAGCACACCATTCTGGTCACCCCCACCGGAGTGGAAATCCTGACCGCCCGAAGCGAAGAAGACTTCAGCTTTCTTGCCGCCTGAACCCCGGCCACCACAGCGGACACCACGTGTATGAACGCCGCTCTCGATACCGCCCTCTTCGATCCGCAGCAACTGGAAACCGGTGAGGCATTGCCCCGGGGTGCCTACCGCGAAGCACTGAAAAACGCCCGGGAGGTGCTGTTCGAGCGCTTCCGGGCAGGCGAGGATATCCGCCAGCTGGTCAGCATGCGTGCCCGCGTCATTGACCAGATACTGGCGCATGCGTGGCGAGCCCTTGGCCTGGATACGTATACCGATGTCGCCCTGCTGGCCGTCGGCGGCTACGGACGCGGCGAACTGCACCCCGGCTCGGACATCGATGTGCTGGTCCTGCATGACCAGGACCCTCTTGGCGATGACGAAGCACAGGCCATCAGCAGCTTCATCACACTGCTCTGGGATCTGGGCCTTGATGTGGGCTCCAGCGTGCGGTCACAGGAACAGTGCGTCGAGGCGGCGCGAGAAGACATCACGATTGCCACCAACCTGATGGAATCCCGCACCATCATCGGCAATGAATCACTGCGGGAAATCATGCTGGCGCAAACCGGGCCGGAACACCTCTGGCCGGGCAAGGCCTTTTTCAAGGCCAAATGGGACGAACAGATCGCCCGCCACGCCAAGCACAACAATACCGAATACAACCTTGAGCCGGACATCAAGAATGCCCCGGGCGGCCTGCGCGACATCCAGACCGTCGGCTGGGTAGCCAAACGCCACTTCGGTGCCGCAACACTGCAGGATCTGGTCGGCCACGGCTTCATTACCGAAAAGGAATTCCATCAGTTGGACGAAGGACTGTCGCTGCTCTGGCGCATCCGTTTTGCCCTGCACATGATTGCCGGACGCAGCGAAAACCGTCTGCTCTTCGATTATCAACGCCAGATTGCCGTACTGTTTGGTTACACCGACACCAATGCCAATCGAGCGGTAGAGCAGCTCATGAAGTCCTATTACCGGGCCGCCATGACCATCTCGATGCTCAATGAAATGCTGTTGCAGTACTTTGATGAAGCCATCCTGCGCGCGGAAGACGATGCCGTCATCACGCCGGTTAATTCCCGTTTCCAGTTGCGCGACGGCTACATAGAGACCACCAGCAACCAGGTGTTCCGGCGCACGCCTGCGGCCCTGATGGAAGTGTTTGTCCTGCTCGGCAACGATTCCGCCATTCTCGGTGTGCGTGCCAGCACCATTCGCCTCATCATGGAAAGCGCAGACCTGATTGATGAGCGCTTTCGCAATGACATCCGCAACACCTCGCTGTTCATGGAGCTGCTGCGCTGCGACCATGCGCTGTTTTCGTCATTGCGACGCATGAAACGCTACGGGGTTCTCGGGCGCTACATTCCCGCCTTCGGCAACATCATTGGCCAGATGCAGTATGACCTTTTTCATATCTATACGGTCGATGCACACACACTGCTGCTGCTGAAAAACATGCGTCGCTTCCGCTACCCCGAAGTGGAAGCAAAATTCCCTGTCGTCGCCAAGGTTGCGCAGCATCTGCCCAAGATTGAGCTGCTGTATCTGGCCGGCCTTTTCCACGACATCGCCAAGGGGCGTGGTGGCGACCACTCCGAGCTTGGCGCCGAAGATGCACGCGAATTCTGCCTGCACCACGGCCTGGGCAAATGGGATGCGAATCTGGTCGCCTGGCTAACCCGGAATCATCTGGTCATGTCCATGACCGCGCAGAAGAAGGACCTGTCCGACCCCGATGTGATCAACGAGTTTGCACGCAAGGTTGGCGACATTGTGCACCTGGATTATCTGTACTCACTGACCGTTGCGGACATTTGTGCCACCAACCCCACGCTGTGGAGCTCATGGCGTGCCAGCCTGTTACGTCAGCTATATACCCAGACCAAGCGCGCCCTGCGCCGCGGCCTCGGCAACCCCATCGACAAGCAGGAATGGATTGACGAAACCCGTGCCCATGCCTTGAACCTGCTGCAATCCGCGCAGGTTGATCCTGCGGCCGTGAATCGCATCTGGGATAACCTGGGGGACGATTACTTTCTGCGGGAAAATGCGACTGATATTGCCTGGCATACCCAGGCCATCCTGCAACAACCTGATGATGCCGGCCCGCTGGTGCTGATCCGGAAAAGCACCAGCGAGCAATTTGAAGGCGCCACACAAATATTTATTTACACGCGCGACCTGCCCAACCTGTTTGCGGCGACCGTGGCGGCCCTGGACCAGCTGCACCTGACCGTCCTGGATGCACGCATCATCACGGCAAAAACCCATTTTTCACTCGACACCTATATCGTGCTCGATGAAAACGGCGCCCCCATCCATGATGAGCACCGACTGGGCATCATTCGCGACACGCTGGTTCAGACCTTGTCCAACCCCGACCGCTTCCCGGAAATCGTACAGCGTCGCATGCCGCGCCAGCTCAAGCATTTTGACGTCAAAACCGAGGTCACCATCAGTAATGACATCGTCAATCAGCACACGATTGTCGAGGTCATTACCCTGGACCGCCCCGGTCTGCTGGCCCGCATCGGGCGCATTTTCATGGAAGCTGGCGTAAACTTGCAAAATGCGCGTATCGCCACCCTGGGAGAGCGTGCCGAAGACGTGTTCTTCATCACCAACAAACAACAACAGCCGATCTCCGACCCGGCTGTCTGTGAGCAGCTGGCCGATCACCTGCGCAAGCAGCTGGATCAGCTAAACTGACCAGGCAAGGAGTGCATGACATGAATCCGGAACTTGCCCGCCTGCAGGCTTACCCTTTTGAGCGCCTTGCCCTGCTCTTCAAGGAGTTGACGCCACCGGCACACCTGTCGCCCATAGCCCTTTCGATTGGCGAACCCCGTCATGCCTCGCCGGAATTTGTGAAAAAGGCACTGGTGGACAATCTGGCCCAGCTGTCGGTCTATCCAAGCACCAAGGGCCTGCCCGTGCTGCGCGACACCATCGGCCACTGGCTGAAAAACCGCTTCAAACTGGACAGGATTGATGCCGAAAACGAAATCCTGCCGGTCATGGGCACCCGTGAGGCACTGTTCTCTTTCACCCAGGCCGCCGTGGACCGCTCGAAGAAATCCCTGGTGCTGATGCCCTGCCCGTTCTACCAGATCTACGAAGGCGCAGCCTACCTGGCCGGGGCAGAACCATACTACCTGCCCTGTCTGGCGGGAAAAGGCTTTATTCCGGATTACGATGCCGTACCCGACTCCATCTGGGCACACACCCAACTGCTGTTTATCTGTTCCCCCGGCAATCCGACCGGCGCCGTTACCAGCCGCGAAACCCTGAAGAAGCTGATCGCCCTTGCCGACAAGCACAACTTCATCATCGTGTCTGATGAGTGCTATTCCGAAATCTATTTTGATGAAGCCAATCCGCCTGTCGGACTGTTACAGGTCTGCGCCGAAACCGGTCGCCATGATTATTCGCGCTGTATCGTGTTTCATTCACTGTCCAAGCGCTCCAACCTGCCTGGCCTGCGCTCCGGCTTTGTGGCCGGCGATGCCAAACTGCTGAAGCCGTACCTGCTGTATCGCACCTACCATGGTGCGGCCATGCCGGTACAGCATCAGCTGGCCTCCGTTGCGGCCTGGCAGGATGAAACGCATGTTGCCGACAACCGTGCGCTTTACCGCCAGAAATTTGCCGAGTTCAAGAATATTCTGGAGCCGGTATACTCGCTCACCATGCCCGATGCCGGTTTCTATTTCTGGATGCGCACCCCCATTGCGGACGACCTGTTTGCGCAACGCCTGTATGAAACCATGAATGTCACCGTGCTCCCCGGGCGTTTTCTGGGACGCGAAGTGAATGAATCCAATCCCGGCGCCAACCATGTACGTCTGGCACTGGTTGCCGCGCCGGAAGAGTGTGCCGAGGCCGCCCGGCGTCTGCGCGACTTCATGCAATCCCTTTGAGTTTCCGGTGAGGGCGGTATTCGCCAGCAGTTACAGCGAATACCGCCCTCACCTTGTTTTGTTATCCGGAGTACACCATGAGCCTGCAACAACTGATTGAAGATGCCTTTGAGCGCCGCACCGAGTTCTCCCCAAGCAACACGCCCTCTGATGTGCGTGCTGCCGTCGAAGAAGCCCTTGCGGCACTGGATGCCGGCACCTTGCGTGTGGCAGAAAAGATCAATGGCGAATGGGCCGTGCACCAGTGGCTGAAAAAAGCAGTGCTGCTGTCTTTCCGCCTGAATGACAATGCCCCCATCGCTGGCGGTGGCGGCATCCAGTTCTATGACAAGGTTCAGACCAAGTTTGCCGACTGGACTCCGGCGCAGTTTGCAGCGGCGGGCGTGCGTGTGGTACCACCGGCGGTGGCCCGCAAAGGCTCCTATGTCGCCCGTAATGTCGTGCTGATGCCGTCGTATGTGAATATCGGTGCCTACGTGGACGAAGGCAGCATGGTGGATACCTGGGCCACTGTGGGCTCCTGCGCCCAGATTGGCAAGAATGTGCACTTGTCCGGCGGAGTGGGCATTGGTGGCGTGCTGGAGCCGCTGCAGGCCAATCCGACCATCATCGAAGACAACTGCTTCATCGGTGCACGCTCGGAAGTGGTGGAAGGGGTCATCATCGAGGAAGGCGCCGTGCTGTCGATGGGCGTTTACATTGGCCAGAGCACGCGCATTTATGACCGCGAAACCGGTGAGATTCATTACGGCCGCGTGCCCGCCGGCTCCGTGGTGGTTCCTGGCAGCCTGCCCTCCAAGGATGGCAAGTATTCGCTCTATGCTGCCATTATTGTGAAAAAGGTCGATGCGCAGACCCGTTCCAAGGTCGGCATCAACGAACTGTTGCGCGTGGACTGAATCACCTCACCGCTCAATAAAAAAGGCAGCGCAAGCTGCCTTTTTCATGCCCCGATTCGCATCACTCACCATAAACAAGGCCCGCATCTGCGGGCCTTGTTTATGGTGTCAGTACCGGTCGCCGCTTAGAAATAGGTTTCGCTGAAACCCATCAGCGGCGCTGCACCCGCCTCCACCATACGGGCACGACCCTCCAGCTCAGGCAGCACACGCACGGCAAAGTAATCAGCCAGCGCCAGCTTGTCGGCGTAGAAACTGTCATCCTTCTTGCCAACCGCTGCTTCGGCCATCAGTGCCCACATGTAGGCAT
>CAYGBB010000118.1:0-6461 GCA_964347985.1 uncultured Moraxellaceae bacterium | reverse complement strand
AGATCAGGCTGGTCGAGCCCGACCACGATGCGGGCAGCGTTGCCGTCTGCCGGTCACCGCAGCCGGACAGCAGGCCGAGTAATAGAAGAGGGACGAGTAGCATGCGCATGATGTCGTCCTCCTCAGAATTTCAGGGTCAGCGAGCCGGCAACAACATGCACGGTGCCACCGGTTTTAAGGGTCTCGTACGGGGCGCCGCCGTTGACCTGGCTGGTGGTCAGCTCGAACTCGCGGTCCTTGAGCAGTTGCACTTGATAGCCGAAATCAAGGCGCACCGGAAAGGCAAAGATCCACGGGTCGCGGAACTCGGCGCTGGCCCCAAGGCCGACCACAAGGCGGTCATTGTCCAGATAGTTCACGTCCAGCGAACGATCCGACTTCAGCGCGGAGGCCTCCCAGGCCAGGCCGCCGGTGAGGGCATAACGGTCGTTCAGGCGGTATTCGGCACCAATGCGGGGGATCAGCACGTCACGGAAGCGCAGGTTGGCCTGGTCGCGGATGCTGTCATTGTTCAGTTCGCTGGCCAGCTTTGACCATTGTTGCCATTCGCCGGTAAAGCCGACCCGCAGGCGCTCGCCCTTGTATTGCATGCCCAGTGTGTAGATGTTGGGTTGGTAGGCATCAATGGTCGAGATGGCCAGGATCAGGCCGGGAGGGGGAATGGTGCCGGGAATGACGGCGTTGGCACTCACCTGGGTCCTGGTGTTGGAGTAGGCCCGGTAGGAGGCTGCGGTATGCCAGTTCTTCAGGGCGCAATCGCTGTCTGCGCAAAGCAGGCGGCCCCAGTCAATGTTGACGCCGGCAATGGGCTTCAGCACCGGCTTGGCACTGACATCCAGGCTTTCGTAGCGGGTGTTGCCGGCAAGGTCGCTCTGGGTGGACAGCGTGGCGGCAGAATGCAGGGTGACGCGCGTACTCAGGCCGGCGTCGATGCCGGGCACCAGCGTGGTGGCACCCCCCACGGTCAGGAACAGGGGTTGGCGACCGTAGCTGAAATACTGGCCGCTGTTGGAGGTTTCCGACTTGAACGCCAGCATCTGCTTGCCGTATTTCTCCACGCCGAGCATCACGCCAAGGTAAATCGGGTGCTCGACCTTGGTCAGTGAGCTGAGGTTGGTCTTGAGGCCAAGCTGGGTCTGCTGGCTGTAGCCGATGGGCAGCTCGTCCCCGTTACGGATCAGCGGCATGGTGCCGCCCTGGCTGTCGGCGGTTACGCGAGGATCGGCATGCAGCAGGGCGCCAGTCAGCTCGCCACGCGGATCGGCGGCCAAGGATGCCGGGTTGTAATACGTCGCCGACGTATCCGGGTTGAACAGCGACAGCGCTTGGGCCGAGGCAATGTCTGCCGGTAACAGGCCGTAAGTGGTGGCCGTGTTGCCCATGGCGGCATGAGTGGAAAAGGAGGCAGTGGCCAGTGCAATTGCGAGCAGGCCATGACTTTTGTTGTTTTGGTTCACGTGGGTTTCCTCTTGTTTTTGGCTAATACGAGGCGGATGCAGGAGTGGATGCAGTCTGCCGACGAGCAGCGACTGGTTTTTTATTGGAGCGGCTACGCTAGGAGTTTCCCGTGTAACTGACTACTGAGTCTGGTTTGCCCTTTTGTGGATGGCGGGTGTGGTTTGTGTAGGGGATGGTGTATGAATTGTGAGTGGACGTGCCTGCAAGCCCTGCTTTGGACACGGCTATCTGATCTCCATCAAGTTCCGGGTGCTTTTATTGCCGGAGCCCTTGCGAATGTTTGACAGGCGCGCCCCAAGAGTTGAGAATGGTTCTCATCTCTTCTATGGCTTGCATTACTGCCGTGAAACTTTCCGATCTGCCCCGTTTTTCGACCGGCACCGTGCGTACCGTCGAGGCCATTGGTGCCGACGATCCCATCGCCCGGCGCCTGGCTGACCTGGGTTTTGTGCCGGGTGAGACCGTGCGCCTGATCGCCACCGGGCCGGTAGGGGCCGATCCCCTGCTGGTGCAGGTCGGGTTTACCCGGTTTGCCCTGCGCCGCTCCGAGGCTGCACGGGTGCGACTGGAGGAGGTGCCGGCATGATGACGGCTGTCACGCTGCAGCGCATTGCCCTGGTGGGGAATCCCAACTGCGGTAAAACCTCGCTGTTCAACCTGCTCACCGGCGCCCGCCAGAAGGTGGCGAACTACGCCGGCGTCACGGTTGAGCGGAAGGAAGGCCGCCTCACGCTGCCCTCGGGCCGTACCCTGCAGGTACTGGATTTGCCGGGCGCCTATTCCCTCGACGCCACCAGCCCGGACGAGGCCATCACCCGTGCGGTGTGCCTGGGCGAGCAGCCCGGTGAAGTCGCCCCCGACCTGCTGGTGTGTGTGGCCGATGCCACCAACCTGCGTCTGCATTTGCGCTTTGTGCTGGAGGTGCGCCGTCTGGGCAAGCCCATGTTGCTGGCGCTGAACATGATGGACGATGCGCGTCGCCGCGGCATTGAAATCGATGTGCAGAAGCTGTCACAGCGTCTTGGCATTCCGGTGGTGGAGACCGTCGCAGTCAAGCGCGGTGGAGCCGCGGCATTGTTGCAGCAACTTGATGGCGAGCTGCCGGCGGTGCCATCCATACTGAACAATCACACCGACCTGCATGCCGAGGTGCGCGCCCTGATCAGTGACGCCGTGGTAATGCCGCGCCGTACCGATGAGCGTGACGACGCCATTGACCGGGTGCTGCTGCACCCGGTGGCGGGCCTGATCATTCTGGCGGCGGTGCTGTTCATGATCTTCCAGGCGGTGTTTTCCTGGGCGGCGCCATTCATGGACCTGATTGATGGTGGCGTCAGTGCGCTGGCCTCCGTGGTGGCCGGTGTGCTGCCCGATGGTGTGCTGAAGAGCCTGCTGGTCGATGGCATCATTGCCGGCGTGGGTGGCGTGCTGGTGTTCCTGCCGCAGATCCTCATCCTGTTCTTTTTCATCCTGTCGCTGGAGGAATCCGGCTACCTGCCGCGTGCCGCCTTCCTGCTCGACCGCCTGATGTTCAAGGCCGGCCTCAGTGGTCGTGCCTTCATTCCCCTGTTGTCGAGCTTTGCCTGTGCCATTCCCGGCATCATGGCCACGCGCAGCATCAACGATCCGCGTGATCGCCTGACCACCATCATGGTGGCGCCGCTGATGACCTGCTCGGCCCGCCTGCCGGTGTATGCCCTGCTGATTGCTGCCTTCATCCCGGCGCAGACCGTGTGGGGCATTTTCAACCTGCAGGGGCTGGTGCTGTTTGCCCTGTACGCCGGCGGCATTGTCAGTGCCCTGCTGGTGGCTACCGTGATGAAGCTGTTCCGCACCGACAAGAGCGAACATGCGCTGTTGCTGGAGTTGCCCAGCTACCGCCTGCCGGACTGGCGCAGCGTCAGTCTCGGCCTGTATGAACGCGCCCAGACGTTCCTGCGGCGAGTCGGCGGCATCATCCTCGCACTGACCGTGCTGCTCTGGTTCCTGGCCAGTTTTCCGGCGGCACCGGAAGGCGCCCTTGGTCCTGCGATTGATTACAGTTTTGCTGGCCGCATCGGCCATGCCCTCACCTATGTCTTCGCGCCCATCGGCTTTACCTGGGAGATCTGCATTGCCCTGATTCCCGGCATGGCGGCGCGTGAAGTGGTGGTGGCGGCACTGGGCACGGTCTATGCGCTCTCTGGCAGCGAAGATGCCGTCACGCATCAGCTGGGCGGCCTGATCGCGGCGCAATGGTCGCTGTCGACCGCGCTGTCGTTGCTGGTGTGGTTTGTCTATGCACCGCAGTGCGTGGCCACCCTGGCCACCGTGCGCCGCGAGACAGGGTCCTGGCGCGAGGTCGGCATCATGGCCGTGTACCTGTTCGGTCTGGCCTACCTGGCCTCGTTCATCACCTACAACGTGGCCGAGGCGCTGTTGTGAACGCCCTGCTGCAGTGGGCGGTAGTGGCCATCATGGTGGTCTGGAGCCTGCATGTGGCCTTCCGCCGCTTGCTGCCCCGGCAAAGCCGTACACTGCAAACCCGCCTGGGTGAACTATGCCTCGCGCATGGCTGGCAGCGTCTGGCACATCTCCTTCATGCCACGGCCCCCGCCGTACCCGGTTGCGACAGCGGCTGCTCCGGTTGCGATACCGCCTGCACCAAGGCCCCTGTGCCGGCAGAGCAGACGGTGAAATGGCGTTCGCCTCCCTCCTCCGGTGCCTGTCACTGACTGTGTGCCAGCTGACAGACAAAATCTGCCTTGTCCGGTCACACTATTACCGGTAAAACCCTGACAATCTCCCGATAATTCTGCTGTCTCTGCAAGGACGTACTCATGAAGCGCGCTCTCCTCATTCTGGCTGGCGTTGTCGGTGGCCTGGTGGCCCTCGTCGGTATCGCCATCGCGGTAGTGCTGTTTGTCATCGATCCCAATGACTACAAGGCGGAAATTGCCGATCTGGTGAAAAAGAACACCGACAGCGAGCTGGTCATCAGCGACCGCATGGAGTGGACCGTGTGGCCCAATGTCGGCGTCAAGCTGGGCAAGACCACGCTGAGTGATCCGGTGGCCAGGGAAACCCTGGTGGCCGTCGACAAGGCCTCGGTGAGTGTGCAGGTGATGCCGCTGTTTGCCAGCCGCATCCAGATTGATGCCGTGAATCTGGACGGTGCCAAAGTGCGTTTCATTCAGTACGCGGATGGCACCACCAGCTGGGATCGTTTCATTGCAAAGATTGCCAGCAAGCCGGAAGAAAAATCCGAGAAGGTAGCGTTCAAGGTCAAGCAGCTGGATGTGAGGAATACCTCGCTCTTCCTCAAGGATGAAAAAGCCGGCGTCGAACGCACGGTGGACAATATCCTGGTGAAAGCCAGGGACATTGATCCGGACCAGAGCTTTCCGCTGGAGGCCTCCTTTGATTTCCACCAGCAGGATGCCGCTGGCAAAACACTGCTGGCTAAAAATACCTTTGCCGCCAATATCCGGCTGGACCAGGACAACGAGAAATACGCACTGGGCGGTCTGGTGCTGACCAGTGACCTGTCCGGCACGCTGTTGCCGGCACCTGCTGCGGTGACCGTGAAAGGTGATGTGGCGGCGGACATGAAAGCAAAGCAGATCCAGGTCAGCCAGCTGGACATGAATGCCGAATA
Source organism: uncultured Moraxellaceae bacterium (assembly GCA_964347985.1). Classification (GTDB taxonomy): domain Bacteria; phylum Pseudomonadota; class Gammaproteobacteria; order Pseudomonadales; family Moraxellaceae; genus UBA2031. The sequence goes on along the minus strand of CAYGBB010000118.1, from coordinate 1,366 downwards.
CAGGGACCCGACACTCACGGCGCCAGCCACGGTCAGCATGAAGGGCCAGGTCAGTGTTGATCTCGCCAAACAGGTGGTGAAAGTTGATGGCCTGAATACCAGTGCGCTGTATCCTGCGAAAGGCCTGAGTGCCCCGGCCAGTGTGAGTTTCACTGCGGCCGTGCTGGCGGATCTGGCGCAGACCACGGTGACGGTCAGCACCTTGCAGATGAAGGCCAGCTGGCCGGATGCCACGCGCCCGTCGCCCATCAACGCCGCACTCGCCACGAATATTGCCGCCAACTGGACGACCGGTGCGGTGGATGCACCGCAGCTGGCATTGAACGCCGTCATGCCCGACAAGGCGTTTCCGAAGCCGTTGCAGGTGGCACTGAATGCGCCGCTCAAGGCCAATTACAAGCAGGGCAGTGTCGGCATTCCGGTGTTCACGCTGGATGCCGCCGGCGTACGCACGCAGGGCAGCCTCGAAGCACTGTTACCGTCGATGCGCGAAGGCACGCCACCCGAGACCCCGATCACGAAAGGCATGGGCATCAGTGGCGGTATTGCCACCTCTGTGTTCAATCCACGCAACGTGATGGCGGCACTGGGCATGGCGGCGCCAAAAACCACCGATCCCGCCGTGTTGCAAAGTGCCAGCCTGCAGGCGGCCATTCAGGGCGATGACACCAAAATCATGCTCAAGAACATCCGCCTCAAGCTGGATGGTTCAACGCTCACCGGCGATGCCGGTATCAGCGATCTTGCCAGCATGCGCCAGTTTGCGCGGCTCACCCTCGACAGTATTGATGCCGACCGTTACCTGCCACCAACCGATCCGAATGCCAAGCCATCCACCGAAGGCTTGCTCCCGGTTGAATTGCTGAAGACCCAGAATCTGGACGTGGCGCTGGCGGCAGGCTCACTGAAAATCATGACCTACCCGATCACGAATTTCCGCGTGGCTGCCACGGCCAGCAAGGGCATGGTCAATGTCAGTGAACTCAAGGGCACCATCTACAACGGTGGCTTCAGTGTGCCAATGAGCATCAATGTACAGGGCGCGCAACCGGTACTGAAGTTGCAACCAACGCTCGACAAGATGGATATCGGCCCGCTGGCCAACAAGCTGCTCAAGAAAGAGCTGGTGGAAGGCAAGGCCAGCTACAACGGTCATCTGGCACTCACCGGCAACAGCACCGATGCCTGGATGCGAACGGTCAGTGGCGACAGCAACCTGAAATTCGAGAACGGCCTGCTGCACGGCGTGAATGTGATGAACGAGCTGACCGGTGCGCTTGGTCAGTATTCGGCCTTGCTGCCGGCACTGACCGGCAAGGATGCGGCCACGCTGATGGCGAGCCTGAAAATGACAGTGGATTTTGCG
>CAYGBB010000117.1:5886-6536 GCA_964347985.1 uncultured Moraxellaceae bacterium | reverse complement strand
GTACAGGTTTGCCCATGGCCACTATCCCGGCCTGCAATTCACGATTGGGCTCCTGGCCGGCGCAAATAATGACGTTATCGACAGCCAGCACCATATCCTTGTCGCCCACCGTGATGTGTAAACCTTCATCATCAATCTTCCGGTAGCTGACGCCGGTCATCAGGTTGACCTTCTTCTTGAGCAATGCCTCACGGTGAATCCAGCCAGTCGTCTTGCCCGGACCGGTAATTTTCTTTGTCTTGCGCTGCAACAAATACACTTCACGCGGGCTGGGGTCGACCTGCTCTTGCACCCCTTCAATCCCTCCCCTTGCCTTGAGCTCTGGATCTATACCCCACTCTTTAAGGAATGTCGGAATATCAAGGCTGGCAGGCTTGTGATGTGGGTCGTGCGTCAGGTACTCAGCCGTATCCACCCCGATTCCCCCAGCTCCGACAATGGCGACCTTCTTGCCAACTGCCTTCTTGTCCCGCAACACGTCCAGATAGGAAAGTACCTTGGAGTGATCCAGCCCTTCGATATCCAGATGACGCGGTACAATTCCCGTGGCCAGCACAACTTCATCAAATGCTGCGAGATCATGGGCATCGACCCGCTTTCCCAGTGAAAGTTTTACGCCATGCTTTTTCAGCATGACATCGTAATAGCGC
>CAYGBB010000117.1:0-5876 GCA_964347985.1 uncultured Moraxellaceae bacterium | reverse complement strand
CTTTCTTTTTGGCTGTTCGATGATTCCTTCTCGCTCGTAATAGCGCAGGGTTTCGTGGAACTCTTCCTTGCCGGGAATCTGCTTGGCAATATTGAACTGCCCACCAATCTTTGTGTCGGCATCAAACAAGGTGACTGCGTGCCCACGCTGGGCAGCAACTGTTGCAAATGACATGCCGGCAGGACCCGCCCCCACGATAGCGATAGATTTTGGCTTGTCCGTTTTGACATAGACCAGCTCAGTCTCATAACACGCCTGCGGGTTGACGAGACATGAAGAGAGTCGAAGCTGAAACGTGTGGTCCAGACAGGCCTGATTGCAGGCGATACAGGTATTGATCTCCTGCTCCAGATCGGCCTCTGCCTTTTTCACCCAGTCCGGGTCTGCCAGCATGGGACGTGCCATCGACACCATGTCTGCATCACCACGGGCAATAATGTCTTCAGCCACCGAGGGCATATTGATGCGGTTGGAAGCGGATACCGGGATATTCACCGCCTCCTTGACCTTGCGCGTCACCCAGGCAAAAGCGGCACGCGGCACCATGGTCGCAATGGTCGGAATTTTTGCCTCATGCCAGCCGATGCCCGTATTGATGATGTTAACCCCGGCCTGTTCGAGCCGTTTCGCAAAGGTAATGACCTCATCAAAGCTCTGGCCATCCGGCACCAGATCCATCATGGACAGGCGATACACGATGATGAAGTTCGGCCCTGTCGCCGCACGCACACGGCGAACCACCTCCAGCGGATAACGCATGCGGTTTTCGTAGGATCCGCCCCACTCATCATCGCGCTCATTGCCACGAGTAGTGAGGAACTGGTTCAGCAGATAGCCTTCCGACCCCATGATTTCGACGCCGTCATAGCCGGCCTGCTGGGCCAGGCGACAGGCATTGCCCCAGTTGTACAGCTCGCGTTCGACATCCTCCTCGGTCATGGCCTTGGGAGGGAAGGGATAAATAGGTGATTGCTTGGCCGAGGGTGCCAGCATGAGGGGATGAAAAGACTGTCGCCCGGCATGCAGGGCCTGCATGGCAATCTTGCCACCGGCCTCGTGAACGGCACGCGTGATTATTGAATGGTGCTCGGCATCCTTCTCGGAAAACATGCCCGAGGAGCCCGGCGCCAAGCCTCCCTCTGGTGAAGTGGCAATGCCGCCTGTAATGATGAGCCCGACTCCGCCTTCTGCCCGCCGGGCAAAGAACGCAGCCTGCCGCTCCATGCTGACCTCCTCCAGACCCGTGTGCATCGACCCCATGATGACGCGGTTACGAAGCTGGGTGAATCCCAGATCAAGGGGCTGCAACAGATGACTGTATTTTTGCTGACCGGACATGGCAAACCTCGACATTCACTAAACAGGATGATGAAAAGCGTCAATTCAGGAGATCTTTTCTGTCCTTGCCGGGATCACGCCCCGTCAACACAATCGGCGATACCGGCTTTTCACGCTTCAGGATCGGAAGACTCCACGTTACCCTCGACGGTAGTCGCAGCAACGTATCCACCTCAATAACCGGATCTGACAAGTTCATATCCTCTCCAGGAGGACACCCTGCCATGAAAATTGGTGATATTGCTGCACATACTGTCCTTTTGCTGCTGCGGGCAGCTGAAGCAAAAGGAGCAGAGCCAGACCTTCTGCTGGCCCGGGTTGGTCTGACCCCGGCACAGTTACGGGACCCTGACAGCCGTATCGGCCTGACCGATCTGATGAAGCTTGGGGCCACGGCCATCCGGGAAACCGGAGAACCGGCGCTGGGATTGAAAATGGGAGAGCTCTGTCGCGTCACCGACCTTGGTCTGCCGGGATTGCTGGCCATGACCAGCCCGACCCTGGGTGAAGCTCTTGATACCCTTACCCGGTTTGAACCGCTCACCAGTCGCTGCTATCGGGGCGTATCCACGTACGTGCCGCAACTGCCCGCTGTCGTCTTCTATTCAATCGCTCCCTACAATGAATACAACCGCTTTGTCGTCGACAGCCTGCTGGCCAGTTGGCAAACCCTCGCAGAAACACTGACCGGGCATACCGGACTGGTTCAGGAAGTACACATTGAATTTACCGCCCCGGACTATCAGCACAGGTACTCGGACACATTCAAGGCGCCTGTTACATTTGATCGTCCGGAAAGCCGTCTGGTCCTGACACCAGGTGCCGCCCGACTTCCGGTGCTTGACGCTCACCCACTCCTGCACCAACAACTGTTGGCTCTGGCTCAGGCGCGACTGAAAAAGCTGGCCATCACAGAAACCATTCAGGGACGCGTCCAGCACATTATTGGCCCCCTGCTCCATGGCCAGACCCCATCGCTGGAAACGACTGCAAAGCATCTGGGCCTGCCCGACTGGACTCTGCGGCGCAAACTCAAGGAAGAAGGCACGACCTTTCAATCCCTGCTCGATGATATGCGCAAGGATCTGGCGCTTGGCTATATGCGGGACACCCAGATGAGCTTTGGCGAGATTGCGTTTGTTTTGGGTTTTTCAACGCCTGGAGCCTTCCAGAGGGCCTTCAAGCGCTGGACGAGCGAAACACCGGGAGACTACCGCCGCCGCATCGGCCTGACCTTGCGGCGTTAGACCCAACCTGCATTATTCGATGGAACTGGCTCAAATTGTGAACTGATGCTGAAGGCATGGGCGAGAAAGATGTACTAGTCTTGCCAAGTGGTTCATCCCGCTGAAACGGAATGCCATTATTTATCAGCAACCACCCAATAATCAGAATCTGACAAGCAGGGTTACTATCATGAAAAGACGTGATTTTCTTCGTCTGGGCGGTTTTCTTACCGCATCTGTCGCCACCCTCGGGGTGACGGGTTGCGTCTTTGATGATGACTCGAATGGCCGGACGATTCCGGCACCGGTCACCGGTGCCGGATGGCAATTTCCCCAAAGCATTGCTTCTGCCGACCCACAACCGGATAGCGTGATCCTGTGGACCCGCGTGGTCCCACCGTCCATTGTCGGGCCAACCGCCAGCAGTTCCACGGACATCGCCATCCATCTTCGTGTAACAGAAGCCGACAACAGTTCAGCACTAGGTAGCAACACTCCTCTTGTTGGCGCGCTGATTGCCGGGAACCGCCGTTTGGGAGTAACGGTTCCCGCGTTTGCCGAATTCGACAATACCGTGCGCCACAAACTGACAGGCCTGGAGCCAGGCAAGGTTTACTACTATCAATTCATGGCTGGCACCGAGTTGAGCAAGGTGGGACGCTTCAAGACAGCCCCCGCTGCAACCGAAAGCCAGGATGTAAAATTCATTTTCATCAGTTGCCAGGACTGGAGTGCCAATCACTGGGCAGCCTTTTCACAAATGGTGGCAGATGACACCACCCCGGCTAACCCTGACATAGATTTTGTTGTGCATCTGGGTGATTACATCTACGAAACAGATGCCTACAGCAGTAATGATACGGAAACCAGCCACACTGCGCCTGTGTTGCCGGCAGGAGCAACACTGCCTGGCGACACCAGCAAGTATGCAGTGGAGCTGGCCGACTACCGCTACCTCTACAAGCTTTACCGTTCTGATCCTCGCATCCAGGCCGTTCATGAACGGTTTCCGATGATTGCGGTCTGGGATGACCACGAATTTTCGGATGACAGCTGGCAAGCCTCCGAAACGTATACAAATACCAACAACAGTCAGCAGACACGGCGTCGCAATGCCAATCAGGCCTGGTTTGAATTCATGCCGGCGGACATCTCTTTTTCAGCCGCAGACACCAGTTTCCAGAACATCAGGATTTATCGTGACTTGAAGTTTGGCTCGGTCATGCATCTGATCATGACCGATGAGCGTCTTTACAAGTCAGATCACCTGATTGCCGAAACCACGCTGAATCCACCTGTAACCGGGGCTGAGTTAGGACGAATCAACTCTCGCTACCTTGCCCCGGAGGAAACGCTGAAATACATCGAAAATGTCAAAGCAGCAGCAACAACAGACCCCCTCAGCAATATCAGCATATTGGGCAGCACTCAGCGCCAGTGGTGGAAAAACACCATGTCATCTTCAACGTCCACCTGGAAAATCTGGGGAAATGAAGTATCGCTGCTTCGCATGGGACTAAACGGTACCAATGCAGTAGCTACACTGATTTCAGTCTATGAAGTGCCCTCACTGATTACCGAGATCACGAATACCGCCGCCTCTACCACCAGTGGGAATACGCCCAAGGCCTCCGCCATTGTTGGCGCCACGAGATTTGGTGCGGACGCCACGGTGGCAGCCAGTGTCGCCGATGCCATCGCCACCAGTGACTCCAGTGGCGGAACAAACTCAGACAAGACTACCGCGGCGATCAACGCCGGTCTTACCGCTACACAAGCAGCCGTAGCAGTTTCTGCTTTCAACAGCGGGCAATCAGGCACCACCGAGGCAGCTGAAACGATTGCATACGTTTTCATGAAGGCAGATGTTCAGGCATACACCGTTAACTCAATCATTTTCATCAACAGCTTCTTTGGATCATTCGTCAGTCTGGTTTCACCTTTCTTCAAAAAGTTCATGCTCAATGCTGACCAATGGGATGGTTATCGCAGGGAGCGGGCCGACTTGATGAATCATTTGCATAATTACGGCATTAAAAATGTTGTTGCCGTTACAGGTGATATTCATGCCTTTTTTGCAGGCCAGGTCTATAACGAGTTCCCCGGAGAAATACTGACCGTTGATGGCGCGGGGAAAGAGGCCTCCTCATCTCCTGTTGCCCCGGCATCGCTTGCCGGAACTCCCGTCATGGTAGATCTGGTTACTGCAGGAGTCAGCTCAACATCATGGCTCAGCTACATCAAGGAGGCTGCCGATGCGCTTGACCCCTTCAATGCACTTATTGGCCGACTGGTGTACATGAATCTGACCGTACCGGCCAGTGGCGCACTCCCCTCATTCGTGTTGAGCCTGAACCTTCTGGATTACACAATGGGAAGGGCAATCTCTGCCATAAATGGTATTGCTGCCAGCCAGCTTGCCGATCAGCTGACTGACCAGCTCAAGCGAACGCTGGCTGATCTTGGCGTGCCCGAGGGAAACATTGACAGCATGGCGGCAACCTATATTTCTGATATAGCCGCTACTGCCAGTGATCCGGCCTCAACCATGGCCAGCGCAGTACGCTTTGCCCAACAGTTCTCTGCACTGGGTTTGGCGACCAACCCATGGCTGGCTCATATTGATACGGAGGCTCAGGGCTATGCCATTGTAACGGCCAGTCCAGGCAGCCTGGCCTGCCGCTTCCGCAAAGTGAATCCACTGGTAGGGACAGTTGCGCCGTCATCTGGACGCATTATCCAAAGCGACACCGTGGCAACCATCACGGCTGGAAGTACCACCCTGGCACTTTCCTGATAGCCCCTGATCGCCCATCAACAAAAAGCCCGCATTTGCGGGCTTTTTCATATCTGATGTCCGTACGGAAAATAGTCTTTCAAAACAATTACATCTCGATGGCGTCGCCACCCAGATCCACCTCTTCTGCCGGCAGCTCATCCTGCTCCAGCCATTCTTCACGAAACTCCATCATCTCCATTTCCCTTCTCCCCTTCACTTTTTTCGTCTTTGTATGCAGTGTTATTAAAACTGCCCCAGATGACGAAATGATGAAAGCCGGAAAACGTTTCAATGATGACAGGTTTTGTTAACCGCCTACTGTACCTGCCGGCCCGCCACTGGATTGACGAAACGCTCACCCCGCTTTAGCCGTTCATAAAGCTCCGTATCGGGCCACTCCGCTCGAACCTGATCCGAAAACACGATGGACTGGAGTGGAATCTCCCCCATGCGAGGATTCAGCACATCCTCCCGAAAACACTGTGCATAGCCTGTAGCGGTTTCGTGCACGATGATGGACTGCAGGGTGACAT
>CAYGBB010000116.1:0-6567 GCA_964347985.1 uncultured Moraxellaceae bacterium | reverse complement strand
CTCGGCGGCAGCCTTGTTGGTGAAGGTCACCGCCAGGATGCTCCACGGTGACAGGCCGTGCTCCTGGCAGAACCAGGCAATACGGGTGGTGAGGACGCGGGTTTTGCCGGAGCCGGCGCCCGCCAGCACCAGCAGGTGCTGGGCATCGGAGGTCACGGCGTCGCGCTGGGCCGGATTAAGGCCTTCGGTCAGGGTTGTGAGGTTCATCGCACTATTCTACGGGACGCGGGCGTACTTTGATTACTGAATTGACGGTGATGTGCCTTGTGCCTGCTGGCTATGGTTAACACAAGATGCTGTATTATTTGCAAAAAATACCCGACGGCCTGTCATTAACAGGTTAACAAAGTGTGTAAGGGTTGGTATCTTGACAGCTTCTCCTTGTGAACAGACTCACATAGCCTGTATGGCCACGGACGCCGTCAATAATAAGAAGTAAAACGGGAGTAACTCTCGTATGTCCGTGTTTCGTGACAACGACAAACCTGGCATGGTCCGTGCCGGGCGCCCTTCCAACGGAGCTGCATCCGTAGGCCCCTCCGAGCCTCTTGATGTCATGCAGACCCGCCTGATCTACGATCAGCTGCCTGCCTTCCTTGTGGTATCCACCATCTCTGCCTTTGCCACGGTCAGCCTGTACTGGGATGACCGGACCGTTCCCCATTTCTATCTGCAAAGCTGGCTGGCCCTGTTCCTGGTCTTCATGCTGGTCCGTGCCGTGGTGATCTGGCAGGTCAAACAGAAAATCATTGAAAACCCGGGACGCATGCGCTCGCTGGTGGCGATTTCTGCCGCCATTACCGGGGCGCTCTGGGGCGCAGCCACCATCCTGTTCAATCCGGAACTGTTCCCGGTCGATAGCGACATCTACTACCGGCAAGCCCTGTTTGGCACCCTGCTGGCCAGCCAGTGCATCGCCGCCATGGCCTGCTACTCGGCACACTTCCCGTCCTTCCTGATGTTTCTGGCGTGTACCCTGCTGCCCGGACTGGCGCATGTCATGCTCAATCCGTCGCCCACCGCCTATGCCACGGCAGGGATCGGTGCACTGCTGTCCCTCTTTCTGGTCATCAGCTCGCGCCGCATCAACCTCACCACCTACTCATCGCTGAGGTTGCGCCTGAACAATGAGGACCTGATCCGCTTCCTGGAGGGATCCAAGTCCGAGATGGAGTCCATCAACCAGAAGCTGGCGCTGGAAATCTATGACCGCAAGAATGCGGAAGTCCGGCTGCATGAGGTGAATGACAACCTGGAGCGCAAGGTCAGCGAGCGTACCCAGGCCCTGTCCACCCTGAATGACGCCTTGCGCCAGAGCCAGGAACGTCTGTCGCTGGCCATTGATGCCTCCGGTATCGGCCTCTGGGACTGGAACCTGCCCACCGACGACATCTACCATTCCAATTTCGAACAGCTGCTGGGCTACTCAAGCAAGGAGCTGACCGGCTTCATGGGTCACCTGAAGCCGCTGGTACACCCTGATGACTACATGTTGGTGAAGAAGGCCATCGTCCAGCACCTGCGCAAACGCACCCCGCTCTACAACGTGCAGTACCGCATGCGCCACCGTCGCGGGCACTGGATCTGGGTCGAGGACAACGGCCGCGTCGTCGCGTGGAACGATGAAGGCCGCGCCATCCGCATGATCGGTACGCGCCGCGACATCACCAAGGAACGTGAACTGGAAGAGCGCCTGCGCCTGTCCGCCTCGGTGTTCCATCAGGCCGCCGAAGCCATCTTCATCATGGACCGCGATTTCCGCGTCATCTCGATCAACCCCGGCTTTACCCAGATCACCGGCTACACCGAAGCGGACAGCGTCGGTATCCGCCTCATGGATGCCCGCCCGAACTATCCCGAAGTGCACAGCATGTATGTGCAGGTCGTGCAGGCGCTGGCGCAAAAGGGGGAATGGCAGGGCGAGTTCACCGAATACCGCAAGAATGGCGAGGCCTTTCCGCAGTGGCTGCATGTCACCAATGTGCGCAATGACAACAACGAGATCACGCACTATATCGGCATCTTCAACGACCTGACCTCGCGTCGTGAAGCCGAGGAGCGGCTGCGCTACCTGTCGAACTACGACAAGCTCACCGGCTTTGCCAACCGCAACCTGTTCCGTGACCGCCTGCATGCCGCCATCTCCCAGGCCCGTGATCGCAGCCTGCAGGTGGCCCTGCTCTATATCGACCTTGACCGCTTCCGCCAGATCAACGACACCCTCGGTCACGAAGTCGGCGACGAACTGCTCAAGAAGGCGGCCAAACGCATCAGCTCGGTCAACGCCAATGTCGACACGATTTCCCGTATCGGCGGCGATGAGTTCACCATCATCCTGGACAACTACCAGGATCGTGCCGCGCTGGAGCACTACTGCGAACGCATCATTGCCGAGCTGCGCCGCCCCTTCCGGATCAATGAGCACGAACTGTTGCTGGGGGCCTCCATCGGCATCTCCATCTTCCCGGAGAATGGTCGCGAACTGCAGGTGCTGCTCAACCACGCCGATATCGCCATGCACCAGGCCAAGCGCCTGGGTGGCAACACCACCAAGTTCTATACCTCCGACCTGCGCGTGGCCTCCATCGAGCAACTCAATCTGGAAAACAGCCTGCGCAAGGCCATCTTCCGCGACGAGTTCGTGGTGCACTACCAGCCCAAGCTGCATCTCGCCACCAACCGCATTGTCGGGGTCGAGGCACTGGTGCGCTGGAATCACCCGACCCTGGGCCTGCTCTATCCCAGCGAGTTCATTCCGCTCTCCGAAGAAACCGGGCTGGTCTCGGCCATCGGCGAGCTGGTGCTCGACAAGGCCTGCCGCCAGGCCCAGATGTGGCAGGAAGCCGGTCTCGGCAAGATCCACACCGCCGTGAACATTCCGGCCCAGCAGATTCGCAAGGGCAATCTGGTGGCGCTGGTCAAACGCGTACTCAGCAATACCGGCCTGGATCCGCACCTGCTGGATCTGGAGCTGACCGAGTCCTGCCTGATGGATGACGGTGACGATGTCCGCAACATGCTGCAGGAGCTGCGCAGCATGGGCGTGCGGATCTCGCTGGATGACTTTGGCACCGGCTACTCCTCACTCAGCTACCTCAAGCGCTTCCCCATCGACACCCTCAAGATCGACCAGGCCTTTGTGCGCGACATCGGCACCAGTGCCGACGACGAGGCCATTGCCCGCGCCATCATCGCCATGGCCCACACCATGGGTATGGAGGTGGTGGCAGAAGGGGTGGAAACCCAGGTGCACATGGACTTCATGGTTCGCGAAGGCTGCGACTACATCCAGGGCTACCTGCTCAGTCGCCCGGTGCCGGACGAAGAACTGTCGGGGCTGTTGCGCCGGCAGGCATGATGCAATTGCAACATGAAAAAAACCCGGCCTGTGCGCCGGGTTTTTTAATGGTGCCCTCATCAATGCCAGGCCCGGTACTGCTCCGCCTGGCGGGCGCGCTCCTCGCTGGCCGGATGAGAACGTAACCAGTCACTGGCGCCACTCGCCTCTGCTTCCTTGCCTGTTGCCGCCGTACCGCCATGCGCGGCGTCGAGCTTGCGGATGATGCGGGCGAACCAGACCGGGTCCAGACCCGTCCTGCTCATCAGCGCAAAGCCATAATGGTCCGCATCGGCCTCCAGCGCACGCGAGTGATGCAGGTGCGTCATGATGGTCGGGGCCGCCACCACAATACTGGACAGCCCCGATACATCGCCGGTCAGCACAAACACCAGCGCGGCCACACCCGAGCTGGCAATCACTTTCTGCAAGGCATGACGCTCATGCACATGACCCAGCTCATGGGCGAGCACGGCCAGCAATTCGCGATCATCTGCCGCCAGTACCACCAGCTGGTCCGTCATGACGATGGTGCCGTCCGGCAAGGCCAGCGCATTAGGGCCCAGATCCGGCCAGTCCCGGAACAACAGGACAGAGGCCCCGCCTGCCGCGGTGTTGAGTCTGGCAAACCCTTCCTGCAACGCTTGCTGCCGGGCCGCCGGCACCGACGTGGTATCACCCAGCGCCTGCTCAAGGCCGCTCAATGTGCCCTTGCCCAACTGCACCACCCACTCTTGTGGCAAACGCACCGCCACCTTCTGTGCCGCCCAGGGCAACCCCCAGACCGCCAGCGCCGCCGTCAGCGCCATGACCAGCACAAAGCTGGCCACAATCATGGCCCAGTGGCCCTCCAGATAGGCCAGCAGGTTCCAGCCCCGGTGAGTACGGGAGTCGAACCAGCTGTCGAGCAGCGCGGCATCCTCCAGCTCGCACACGGCCCCGTCAGGAAACCCGATACGGCGGCGGGTACGCCCCAGCCGCGGCGACAGCGTCAATGCAGACAGCTTGTCCGCACGGGCAATCCCTTCGCCACGCACCTGCAGCTGTCCGTTGTCACAGGACAGTTGCACGGCATGACTGCGGGCACTGCGGCCATCGAAATACTGCGCAGCCAGTGTGCTCACAGGGAAATATCAAAATCGAGGAATTCGGCCGCTTCTTCGCCGAAGGCCGACGGATTGTTTTGTGCCTCGCCAATAATCGCATCCACCGTACCCGGCACCATGTGCAGGCTCATGTGCGCGAGGCGATACTGCGCCAGTCGCACCTTGATCCATGGCCAGGCCAGGCCCAGCGTCACCATCAGCAGCAACAGATTGGTAAACAGCAGCCAGGCCATCGCGCCAACCTTCATGTCGGAAACAAACCCGTTGTTACCAATTCCGGCATGCCGGTAAGTGACATTGGTCATGTTCACCGTGTAGGCCGCCTGGGGCAAAAACAGCGCCGGATAGGCCAGCAGGAGCAGCCATGGCTGGTCCACCTGATTTGCAGCAACAGCAACGGCCACAATCAACACCAGCGTCAGCAACGAAACGCCAAAGGTACGAAACAGCGCGCCATAAAATGCGGAAGCCGTGCCGTCAAACGTACCCTGGGCATTGCCATACCGGATATGCCGGTGCAGGAAAGAACGGATATGGCACTGGTAGGCGGGAAACAGCACTGCGAACAACAGCACGCTGACTGCAAAAGCGGCGCCCAGCTTGATCATCGTGGTGGTGGTTTCGGGCGCATTCGCCAGCTCCGGATTTTCCTGAATCACCTTCAGTTCCGGCATCATCAGTATTGATGCCGCAATAAAAGGCAGCAGGGCGACATAAATCCAGAAATAGGCTTTCACCGCATCAAACGTGGTGCCCGTGAACGCGAACGCCAGATTGCGGTAGCGCGTGTTGCGTGCACGAAAGCGCAGGCTGCGCACAATGACCCATGGAAACAGCAGGAAGAAGAGCGCTGTCACACCCAGTGCCATCGCCAGGTTGATTTCCTGTACGGCCGAACCCACGCCAATTACCAGCAGCGCCACAATACGGCCAATCAGGATGCGTACCGGATCACCGGTGTATTCAAACGGCTGCTCATCCAGCAAGGTATTGCGATGAAAATACTGTTCACGCCGTACCTTGGCCCAGGCGGAGTAAATACCCAGCGTAATGATGCTGAGCAGCAGATTCACAATCCATATCGAAAAATATTCACCGCCACTGCCGGTGAAGCGGAACCGGTATTCCTGTGCGGGTAACTGCGCCTGAGCGCCCGTTGTTGTTGCCTCATGATTCAGCATGGCTTTTCCTTGCAGACACTATAAAAATGGAAGTTCAATCAACCCTTTCAGCAGGGGCACTTTCCGCTGGCCTTGCCGCCATACCTGGCCAGCATGCGGTTACGCACAAAGGCCTCACGGCTGAGCACCGGCAACTCCGGATGCGTCAGCCGCATATGCTCGCAATAGCGCTCATAGTCAGGCACCCCCACCATCAGGCTGCCCGCCTCACGTAAGCGCTGCCACACCATAGGCAGGTTCATGCGTCCACCTCTGCGGCATGGATGGTTTCACGCACCGTGACATCCGGATGACGCCATGCCTGCAGCATCGCACGAATGGCAAAGCCGAGCATGGCCAGTACCACACCCAGAAAAATAACGCACAGTGCCGCATCAATACGGTCATTCAGGATGACCTGGTGCATCTGCGCCATGCTCTTGGCCGGTGCCAATACTTCGCCACGGGCAACCGCATCACCAAACTTGTCGGCATGCGCCAGAAAACCGATTTTCGGATTATCGTGAAACAGTTTCTGCCAGCTTGCCGTAAAGGTCACGACCAGCACGATGCAGGCCGGCACCAGTGTGACCCAGACGTATTTCTCGCGCTTCATCTTGATCAGGATGGTCGATGCCAGCAACAGGGCAATCGCCGCCAGCATCTGGTTGGCAATACCGAACAGCGGCCACAGCGTGTTGATGCCGCCGAGCGGGTCGATCACTCCCTGATAAAGGAAATAACCCCAGCCCGCCACACACAATGACGTGGCCAGCAGGTTGGCACCCCATGATTCGGTGCTACCCAGCGGCGCCCACGCATGGCCCAGCAGGTCCTGGATCATGAAGCGGCCGACACGGGTACCGGCATCAATCGTGGTCAGGATGAACAATGCTTCGAACAGGATGGCAAAGTGATACCAGAACGCCATCATCGCCTGGCCACCGATGACATTGGACAGGAT
>CAYGBB010000115.1:0-6611 GCA_964347985.1 uncultured Moraxellaceae bacterium | reverse complement strand
CGGCCATGCCAAAGCCCAGACAACAGAGCGTGACGACAATCTGTACCACGGCCTGCTGCATGGCCTCCGAGCCCAGCCCCTGGGTAATGGGCATGGTCTGGCCGGGCATGTGCAGGAGCAGGAAACCGGTGCAGGTCACTACCGTCCAGGCGATGGTGGCGCGCAGGTCCAGCATGTAGGCAACCACCATGGGCAGCAGCACGAAATACCACAGGTAGATCAGGCCGTCGGGGCCAGCCTGGAAGCCGATATAGGTGTTGGCCACGACGATCTGGAGGATCGTGAGCTGGATGCCGAGATGGCGGAGCCCGGGGGTGGGCGCGCGCAAGGCGGCATGGCGAACGAGCATGAACAGGGCCAGCCCCACCGTCTTGATCAGGGCCAGCCGCCACTGCCCCAGCAGGGGCCCGGACATGATGGCATTGAGGCCCCAGCCGAGGGCGGCGATCAGTGTGAGGTACCTGAACTCCAGCGTGGTGGAGCGCATGCCGCTGTGCAGCAAGGCAAGGGGACTGGCATGGTCGGTGTCAGGCATGGACAGTGCTTCTTTGAAGATGCTTTTCATCATAGCCCGATCGGTGCGCGGTGGCTGCGCCCGCCTAACGAAATCACTGATGAAGGAATATGGGCTCGAGACACTCACTCCATCCGTCGCCACGAATTTGCGTTAACACATATGTTAGCTTAATTTGGCAGCTTCTGAATCCCGGAGTCCTGCGATGCCTTCGTCTGCCCTCTCCACACGCCCCACCGCGCCGGCACGTGGTCGCGGTCGCCCGCCACAGGGGCCGGAGGCACAGGAAGCCTTGCGCCAGCGCCTGCTGGACGCAACACGGGCGGTATTCACGCAGGTGGGTTACCACGGCCTGAGCGTGGAGGCGGTGATCGCCGAGGCCGGACTCTCGCGGCCGACGTTCTACAAGCACTTCCGCAACACGGACGAGGCGATCGACCTGGTGATCCGCGCGGTGAACGACAGCCTTATCAATGCGCTGATAGCCGTTGTCGCCGGTGCTGTCGGCAAAGATCCTTTCATCGTGGTGGAGGCCGGGCTGAATGCCTGGCGGCAATGGGGAGAGGACATGGGCCCCATGCTGCGCCCGCTGTTCGCGGAACTGCACGATGCGCACTCACCCGCCTCCGTGCATCGCCGACGCACACTGGACACCGCCGCTGCTGCGCTCATGCAGGTGACCGAGGCACTTGGCCGTTCGCGCCCCACGCGCCTGCAGGTCGATGCCCTGCTCAACGGGGTCGAATACCTCGGTTACCGCTATCACCTGGAAACACCGCGCGACGCCGCGAGCTGGAAGCAGACGCGCGATGCCATGTTGCGCCTCACGCTGGCCCTGCTCGGCAATGCGGACGACTGGGGCCACGCGCCGCAGCTCGCGCAGGCGCTGCAAATTGACCTCGCCCCACGCGAGCACTGATCCACGGAGAACTTCATGACATTCGCCTACCAGACCGCATCAATCACCGAACTGAAAAAAATGTTTTCCTCGTTGCCGGCACCCGATGCATCCGTGCGCCACGGATTTTTCCGCGCCAGCTTCGTTGGCCCGGCATGGTTGCGCCTGAGCGCACGACCGAGCCTGGAGGTCTCCGGCCTGCCGGGCTGGCAAGGCAAGAAATTCCTCAGCGCGGACGATGCTACCAATATCCTGAAAAAAAGTGGCGCACTCGTGGAAGCGCTGGCCATGCGCGTAACGCCGGGAGTATCGCAGGTGGATGGAAAGCAGGGCCTGGCCCTGCACTACGTGGCACAAGGCAGCAAGCCCGCACCCCTGCCCTGGCGTTTTGTGCGCGATGAATTGCGTGCAGTGGATGCCGACACGCTGCTCTGCATGACCGTGATTGATCTGCCGGTGCTGCGCCACCTGGCCTTTCCCTTCCTGCTGCAACGCGAGGCGTGAGCCGTGACGGAATTTGATACCGACATTGCCATCATCGGCTCGGGCTTTGGCGGCAGCGTGAGCGCGCTGCGTCTCGCCGAGAAAGGCTGGAAGGTCACAGTACTGGAACAGGGACGG
The DNA here is from genome assembly GCA_964347985.1 of uncultured Moraxellaceae bacterium. Taxonomy (GTDB): domain Bacteria; phylum Pseudomonadota; class Gammaproteobacteria; order Pseudomonadales; family Moraxellaceae; genus UBA2031. Next base: position 4,578 of record CAYGBB010000115.1, on the reverse strand, counting down.
CAGCTGAGCGACGCCGACATTGCCGCCGCCGGCCAGGATGCGCGCAAGCTGGCGTGGATGCCGGCACTGGGCCTGAAGGGTTTCTTTGCACAGGATGTGTTCCGCCATGTCGGCGTGGTGCGCGGCATTGGCGTTGGCGGTGGCTCCAATGTGTATGCCGCGGTACTGCTGGAGCCAAAGGCGAATTTCTATAACGATCCGGCCTGGCGCGCGCTCTGCGAAGACTGGCAGGCGGAACTGGCACCGCATTATGTGCGCGCGAAGCAGATGCTGGGCGTAACACCCAATCCTTACCACGGCATCCAGGATGACTGGTTGCGCGGCACAGCGGAACGCATGGGCGCGGGAGCAACGTTTGATACCGTGCCGCAGGGGATTTTCTTCGGCGATCCGGACACCGCCACGCCCGATCCGTTTTTTGGCGGTGAAGGCCCCGCCCGTACCGGCTGCAACCAGTGCGGCCGCTGCATTACCGGTTGTGCGTATGGCGCCAAGAACACGCTGGAGCGCAACTACCTTTATTTTGCGCGGAAGAAAGGTGTGGACGTGCTGCCGGAGCGGCAGGTGACGCATATCGAACCACTCCCGGGCGGCGGTTATCTGGTGCATCAACAGCACCCCTGGGAGCGTAATACCTGTTACGCACCACTGCGGGCACGCAAGGTCATCCTCTCTGCCGGGGCCATCGGCACAACCGAACTGCTCTTTGCCTCACGTGACCGTTATCGCACGCTGCCGGCACTGCCGACGTCGCTCGGCGCGCATGTGCGCACCAACAGCGAGGCAATTGTCAGCATCCTCGCCAATGACGAACGTGTGGATGTCACGAAAGGCGCCACCATCTCCACGCATTTTTATCCGGATGCCAGAACACACATCACGCAGAACCGTTTTCCGGCCAGCTACGGCTTCATGAAGTGGTACATGGGGCCGCTGGTGGATGGCACGCAGCCATTGGCGCGCGCACTGAAAACATTGCTGATGTTTTTCCTGCACCCGCTGGCCAGCACCCGTTCCTTTCGTGCACGGCACTGGTACAAACGCATTTCCGTACTCACGGTCATGCAGCAGGCCGACAACGAGATTGCGTTCCGATATGGCCGCACGCTGTTCCGCGGTTTTCGTCACGGCCTGATCTCGCGCATCAGCAAGGGCGGACGCTCGCCCTCGTACCTGCCGCAGGCCAATGCCGCCGCGCGCGCCTTTGCCGAAGCCAGCAACGGCACACCGCTCAATACGCTGATGGAAAGCGTGGGCAATCTTTCGGTGACCGCCCACCTGCTCGGCGGCGCGGTGATGGCCGCCAGCGCCGAAGCCGGCGTAATCGATGTGAACCACGAGATATTCGGCTACCCGGGGCTGTATGTAGTGGATGGCAGCGCAATTCCGGCTAATGTGGGGGTAAATCCTTCACTCACCATCACGGCACTGGCGGAGCGCTTCGGGGCGCGCTTTCCAGTAAAGGTGAATGCGTAAAGAGACCTAAAAATGGGCGGGGTCATTCCCTCTGGGTCTTGTTTCGCCAGCCCCGCCATCCGTGCTGAGAACTAGACTGGAATTGTCTTGTCATGCATGGAGAGCATCATGAAACTTGATTCCGCTTTTACGCCGGCACTGATTGCCCTGCTGCTGGCTGCACCGCCTGCCTTTGCCGAAAAGTCTTACGAGTCCACACCGATGAACATGCCGATGAACATGCCCATGAACATGGACAAAGGTATGGGCATGGATAAAGACATGGGGATGGCCAGCTTCCACAATCCCGACAAAATCAAATGGGGCGATGCCCCGCCGGCACTGCCCAAGGGAGCCAGGATCGCGGTGCTGAACGGAGATCCGTTCAAGCCCGGTCCTTTTGTTATCCGCCTGAAGATGCCCCCCGGTTACAAGGTGCCGCCGCACTGGCATAGCATGGCCGAAAATGTGACGGTGATTTCCGGGGTACTCTCCCTTGGCATGGGCGACACCCTGGACATGAAGGCCGCACAAACCCTGAAAACGGGAGGCTTCCATTCCATCGGCGCACAAGTCCATCACTACGCCTTCAGTAAAGGCGGGGCGGTGGTACAGATTCACGGCGAGGGTCCGTTCAACATCACCTACATCAATCCGGCAGACAACCCAGATCCAGCGGCCAATAAATGAGCCGGATTGCAGCAACAAAAAGCCCCGCATTTGCGGGGCTTTTGCTTGTGGGTAAAACGAACCGATCACTGCTGGACGGGTTAGCGGAAACCGCCCCGCTCGCGCTCCTCGTTTTGCTGTTCCCTGAATGAACGCTTCTTTCTTGGCACACCATTCTCATCATATTGTTCTGCCGCCTCCCGAGCCTTCTTCTCGGGCAATGTCTCCTCTTGTTGCGGCGGCTGGCCCTGAGGGCGATCTTCAGGCATCCGGTTTCCCCGGGGTACAAACTCCCTGTCGTCTTTTTCCACTTGCGCAGGACGCGGGCCGCGAATGACAGGCGCCTGCTGCATTTCCGGTGGCGGGCTGTATTGCGGGGGACGCTGCGGTGGATATTCCCGCTGTGGCGGATACCCGCGCGGCGGTGTCATTTCCTGCACAGGCTCGGGCCGGCGCCGGTCTTCACGCTGCTCCTCACGCCGGTCTTCACGCTGGATTTCCCGCTGCCCCTGCCAGCGATCCTGTGGCCGCTCCTGGCGCTGTTCCTGCTCCTGAACTTGCCGATCATTCCGCCACTGGTTTTGACGCTGATCCTGTCGCAGGTCCTGGCGTTCATCCTGTCGCTGGTCCCGGCGCTGATCTTGTATCTGATCCTGTCGCTGACGCTGCTGTTGTTGCCGCTGATCCCGCCATTGTTCCTGATCTGCCTTCTGCTCTTGCTTCTGTTCTGCTTTCTGTTCTTGTTTCTGTCGCAACTCCTGTCTTTGCTCCTGCTTCTGGACAGGCGCCCGCTCTACCGCATCGCGCGGCTGATACCGGTAATTCTGTTTGTGCAGGTCGCGCTGCTGCTCGGGTCGCGGATAGTTTTTACCGGAATAGCGGCGCTGGTATTCAGGCCTCGGGGCAGGCGCCGGCACCGCGCGGGTATCCCACTGGTTCCAGCCCTGGCGACGACTTTCCCAATCCTTGCCCCAGTGCTGGCCCCAGTGCGGAGCCTCGCTCGAGCGCCAGCCATGAAAGTGCGCGGGCGGCCGCCGGTAGTAATAAATCGGAACGCGCAGAATGAAGACCGGCACATAGTACGGACTCACATAACCCCAGGGCCCGTTGTACCAGCTGCTTGAGTACCAGCGGTCGTCACTGTAGATCCAGAACAGACCGTCGTAGAAGAAATAGTTCTCGTTCAGCCCGGAGGCGTAATAGACCGGGTAGCCCGGCACCAGAACGAGATCGGGATAGGCCGACACCGTCATCCGCACGCTCACACCCGGCGTTGCCACACCCACCGTCGTCGTTGTACAGGCCGAGACCAGCAAACCCAGGAGCAGCCCCGCCACTAATCGTGCATAACGCATGTTCAGCCCTCACGGCCTCCCCGGAAAGGAGGCGCAGTTTGATGGTTGTCCTCTTCCTTCCACATTGAAACGAGGAACTGGTCCACAATTCTGGTACCTGATGGCAGACCCTGCCACCCGGAAATCCCGCCTCATGACTGTTAACGCGCTCAGGGCTATTGGGTTGACCGCGCCTGGTCGATTGCGGGGTCTTTTGTGCAGAGCAAGGCACTGGCGTGCGGCCCGTGATCAGGGCGAAAGGGGATATTACGTGTGGGCCAATCCAGCAGCAGGAATATCGATCCAAACGAAACAGGTCTTTCTAGCTGCGATCATTAGAGCAATTCAGAATATTGCCCTGTATCAGGGCTTCCGGGCACTATGATTTCAGTTAGGTACGCATGAGCGTTCCGTAAAATTGATTCTGGACGATTCCGGGAGGCAGTAATGAGAAGTCGTGAAAGCACATTGAGTCATCTGGCGGGTGATATGCGTTTCGCAAGCCTTACCGCAGGGCAGGCCTTGACCAACATGTCGCCATCCATGAACTGGGCACTGGATGAGGAAGACCAGCGCTTCTTCAAGCGCCATGCGGATGACCCTTGCCATGAAGTGGCTCGTGCCTGCCGCGCCGGGCATGTCTGGCATGGTGATGAAAACCGGTAGTGGGCAGCTCCCGGCTACCCCTACCGATTCCCTTTGACAACCATCAATACAGCTCAGTAATTCCTGCCCCTGTTTTCGCCTCTTGGGTTACCGGAATCCTCTTCGTCATACCCGTTATTCTTTTTCCGTTTTTGCTGCTGTGGGGCTTTTCCATCGTCACCCTGCACTTGCCCTTTGGGTTGGCTATACCTTTGCTGGGCCTTGCTATCCTCACCCTGCACTTGCCCTTTTCCCTGTGGCTGCCCCTTTCCCTGTGGTTGCACAACCTCGTGTTGAGGCACCTGCCGTTGACCCTGGCCTTGACCCTGAGCGCCTGGGGTCCGATTTCTGTCAGGAACGGGCGATACCGTTCCTGGCATTTGTTCACCCCTCATTTGCGGAGATGGTGAGCGCGAACCCGCGGGAACACCTTGTTGCCGTTGCGATGACGGATTTTCGCGCTGCATGTTTCTCT
>CAYGBB010000114.1:0-6622 GCA_964347985.1 uncultured Moraxellaceae bacterium | reverse complement strand
AACATGCCCTTGGCCTGCACACCGCCTTGTCGCGCATTCACGGCGGCCGGCTGGTGGCCAAGAAGGAAATCCGTATCGGGTCTGTTTTTCGTGACATGCCCGCTGATTTTTTAAGAATGATTGTGGTGCATGAGTTGGCCCACCTGAAGGAAATGGAGCACAACAAGGCCTTTTACCAGTTGTGTGAATACATGCAGCCAGGCTATGCGCAGCTGGAATTTGACCTGCGTCTGTTTTTGACATGGCAGAGTCAGGAAGAGCAAAGGGAACGTTGATGATGCAAAAGGATTCTGGTTTTTCACTGATGGAACTGCTGGTGGTGCTGGCCATGATGGCGATACTGGCGACGATGGCAGTGCCGGCAATTGTTTCGCCGATGGCGAAAGATCAAGTGAAGGAGTCACTTGATCTGGTTGCGCACCTGAAGACGTCGGTAGCCTTTTATCAGGCGGCCATGGCTACCATGCCTGCCGATAATGCAGCAGCAGGCATTCCGGTACCCGACAAGCTCATCGGTAACTATGTGAAGTCAATTGAGCTTGAGCAGGGGGCCTTTCATATTGTTTTTGGCAACAAGGCTGTTGGTCTGCTTGATGGCAAGGTGCTGACCGTCAGGGCGGTTTCAGTGCAGGGCTCGCCTGCCAGTCCGATTTCCTGGGTATGCGGGTACTCAAAAGTGCCTGCGGGAATGCAGGCGGCAGGGTCAAATCGTTCCACTGTCCCGGCGAAGTTTCTTCCGGTTGCGTGTCGGGAGATTCCCTCCGATACATCAAAAGGCTGAGATCGCCCTTTAGCATTCGTAAAAATCTGGATGTCACTTGCGCGGGAAGCGTCAGGATATCCATTCAGTCAGACCAGATAACAAAAGGACGTTTCATGACCAGCACCATTGAAGCAAAAACCGTGGATTACATCGTGATAGGGGGTGGTTCAAGTGGTTGCGCCCTGGCAGGTCGTCTGTCGGAAGATGCCAATACCTCTGTGACGTTACTGGAGGCGGGGGGAGATGGAGATACGTGGATCGTCAATACCCCGGCGGCAGTGGTGTTGATGGTGCCACAGACATTGAACAGCTGGGGGTTTGAGACGGTACCGCAGAAAGGCCTGGATGGGCGTCGGGGGTATCAGCCTCGCGGCAAGGTGCTTGGCGGGTCTTCCTCCATCAATGCCATGGCCTACATTCGTGGCCATCAAAGCGACTATGACGAATGGGCGGCAATGGGCAATACGGGCTGGTCCTTTCAGGATGTTCTGCCGTATTTCCTGAAGTCCGAACACAACCATGCCATCAATAACGAGTGGCACGGGCAGGATGGCCCGCTGAGCGTCAGCAACCTGCGTACGGATAATCCGTTCCAGCAGCATTATCTCAAGGCAGCCGGGCAGGCGGGCTATCCCGTCAATAATGATTTCAATGGTGCGGAGCAGGAAGGTCTTGGTGTCTATCAGGTCACCCAGATCAATGGCGAGCGCTGCAGCTCCTATCGCGCCTACCTGCTTCCCCATATGGGCACGCGCCCGAATCTTGCCGTGGAAACCGGTGCTATGACGCAACGCATCCTGTTTGAAGGTAAGCGCGCCGTGGGGGTTGAGTTCCGTCAGGGAGGGCAGTTGAAAAAAATGATGGCCCGGCGTGAAGTGGTCTTGAGTGCGGGCGCATTCCAGTCACCACAATTGCTCATGCTCTCTGGTATTGGTGATTCGGCTGAGCTGCAGAAGCATGGTATTCCGGTGGTGCATCATTTGCCGGGGGTAGGAAAGAACCTGAAGGATCACCCTGATTTCATTTTTGCCTACAAGTCGAACGACCAGAACCTGCTCGGGCTTTCGTTGCAGGGCGGCATTAACCTGTTCAAGCAGATACTGCGTTACCGTCGTGAACGTCGCGGCATGATCACGTCAAACTTTGCCGAATGTGGTGGTTTCCTGAAGACGCGCCCTGAGCTGAAGGCTCCGGATATCCAGCTGCATTTCGTGATTGCACTGGTGGATGACCATGCCCGCAAGCTGCATATGGGACACGGGTTTTCATGCCACGTGTGTCTGCTGCGTCCGAAGAGTTCGGGCACGGTGAGTTTGCAGGATGCCAATGCCGAGACGCCACCGCTGATTGATCCCAACTTTCTCGGGCATCCGGATGATGTGGAGGATCTGGTCGCCGGCTACAAGATGACGGATCGCCTCATGAAGGCACCTGCGCTTGCACAATACATTACCAAAGACTTGTTCACGGCGGATGTGAAAACCGATGACGAGATTCGTGCCATCCTGCGCCAGCGTGTCGATACGGTTTATCACCCGGTAGGCAGCTGCAAGATGGGGGTGGACGCCATGGCGGTTGTCGATCCTTCGCTGAAGGTGCATGGTGTTGAAGGCTTGCGTGTGGTGGACGCATCTGTCATGCCGACCATTATTGGCGGTAACACGAATGCACCGGCCATCATGATTGCTGAAAAGGCGGCTGACATGATGAAGCGGGGCATGTAACCCGGGTCATGTATCCGGGCCATGCAGGGCAACCATGAAAAACCGGTCAGGACAGGACAGTCATCATCGTCCGGTTTTTTTTAGTTTGAGTGGTGGAGGCTAGTCATGAGATTCGACGAATACCGGCAGCATGATGCGGTGGCGTTGGCGGAACTGGTGGCCAAAAAGGAGGTGGCGCCAGCCGAGTTGCTGAGCTGTGCCCTGGAGCGCGCCGCCGAAGTTAATCCCGATCTCAATGCCATTGTGATTCCGATGCATGACATTGCTCGTGCCAGGGCGAATGAGCCCCTGTCCGGTCCGTTGGCGGGTGTTCCCTTCCTGATCAAGGATATTGCCCAGGACTATGCCGGAGTGGCGGCCACATCGGGCAGCCGGGCATTGCGCAATCATGTGCCATCGACACATGCCGAGTATGTGGTGCGTGCACTGTCGGCGGGACTGGTTATATTCGGCAAGACCAATACGCCCGAGTTTGCGCTCAAGGGCACAACCGAGCCTGAGTACTGGGGGCCAACCCGTAATCCCTGGAACCGCCTGCACACCACGGGGGGCTCTTCTGGCGGCTCTGCTGCTGCAGTGGCGGCGGGCATTGTACCGATGGCGGGCGCCAGTGACGGTGGTGGTTCCATTCGTATTCCGGCGGCGTGCTGTGGTTTGTTCGGGTTGCGGCCTTCCCGCGGACGGGTGCCGGCCGGTCCCCGTTATGCCGAGTTCTGGCATGGCGCGTCCAGCGAGCACGTGATCACACGGAGCGTTCGTGACAGCGCTGTCATGCTCGACGCCCTGCAAGGGCCTGACACGGGGGCACCGTTTGATATTCGCCCTCCGGCACGGCCATACCGTGAGGAAATTGGGCATGGGCCTGGCCGCCTGCGCATTGGTTATTCCACGCGCTCGCCGTTGGGGCTGGAAGTGGATCCTGAGTGTGTAAAAGCGGTTGAAGCCTCTGTGGCACTGCTGCGCGGTCTGGGGCATGAGGTTGATGAAGCAGAGCCAGCCATTGACGGCCGGGCACTGGCCGAATGCTTTCTCACCATGTACATGGGGCAGACAGCGGCCAATATGGCGGAGGCCCAGCGCCTGACAGGTGCCAGTGACGAGGAGTTTGAACTGGATACCCGTGCCCTGGCACTGTTGGGGCGTGCCATGTCGGCAGGCGATTACACCCGCTCACTGTTCAAGTGGAACAGTTTTGCGCGTTCATTTGGCACGTATTTCCGGAAGTATGATGCGTACCTGACACCAACGCTGGCTTGCCCGCCGGCCCGTATTGGCGAGCAGGAGACACCGGCGTGGCAGCAGATGGCCCTCAAGCCGATGCTGGCGCTGGGCCTCGGCAAGTTGTTGTTGCACAGTGGCCAGGTGGAAAAGATGGCCAGTGAGAGTCTTCGGCGCGTGCCCTTTACCCAGTTGTCCAATCTGACCGGTACCCCCTCGATGTCGGTGCCTCTGTACTGGACGCCGGAAGGGCTGCCTCTGGGCGTTCATTTCTCGGCCGCCTTTGGCGACGAGGCGCTGCTGTTCAGATTGGCCGCACAGCTGGAGCAGGCGCAACCCTGGTTTAACCGGGTGCCGGTCTAGCCGCACAAAGCAGCACCTGACACTTGCCTCGGGTGCTTGTCCCCATTAGTCTTGTACTGTCCTTAAAGACAGTACAAGACAATGCCTTTCACTGCCTCTGACGGTGCCGCCACACGGCGAATTGCCCATCTTGATATGGATGCCTTCTATGCATCTGTCGAGCTGCTGCGCTATCCGCAGCTCAAGGGGTTGCCGGTTGTCATTGGCGGGAGCCGGCGCAAGGAAGACGATGTGCTGGTGCAGGCCGCCGCGGCGGGTACCCGGGACCGGATTCCGGTGGAGGATTTCCCCCGCATCCGGGATTACGTAGGGCGCGGTGTGATCACTACCGCCACCTATGCGGCACGCCAGTTTGGTGTGGGATCGGCCATGGGCATCATGAAAGCCGCCAGGCTGTGCCCCGATGCCATCATGCTGCCCGTGGATTTTGACGAGTACCGCAAATATTCCCGCCTCTTCAAGGAACAGATACGGGCCATTGCGCCCGTGATGGAAAATCGCGGCGTGGACGAGGTGTACATCGACTTCACTGATGTTCCTGGCGGGCAGGACGAGGGCGGCCTTGTACTGGCGCAGACATTGCAGTCCGCCATTCTGGACGTTACCGGGCTGACCTGTTCGATTGGTGTTGCGCCCAACAAGTTGCTGGCCAAAATGGCCAGTGAGTTCAACAAACCCTTTGGCATTTCCATTGTCCACGAGGTGGATCTGGAGTCCATGATCTGGCCGCTGCCGTGTCGGAAGATCAATGGAATCGGCCCGCGTACGGATGAAAAACTGCAAGGCTTTGGCATACACACCATTCGGGATCTGGCCGCGCGTGATCTGCTGTGGCTGGTCGGGCATTTCGGCAAAAGTTACGGTGCCTGGCTGCATGCCGCGGCTCATGGCCAGGATGACAGACCGGTGCAGACCAGCAGTGAACCCGTTTCAATGAGCCGTGAAACCACCTTTGCCAATGATCTGCATGCCGTGCACAACAAGACTGAACTCGGTGTGGTATTCACTACATTGTGTGAGCAGGTGGCGGCTGATTTGCAGCGTAAAGGCTATGCAGGGAAAACCATCGGCATCAAGATCCGGTATGACAACTTCAAGAGCCTCACTCGCGATCACACGATTGATTTTCATACGGCGGATGCAAAAACCATTCGCGCCATGGCCGGGCAATGCCTGAAACGGGTACCGCTGAATCAGCGCATCCGGTTGCTGGGGGTGAGGGTGGGTGGTTTGGAGAAGGAGGAATCTGCCAGTGCTGACCATGGTGAGCACCTGGTCCTGCAAGAGCGGGCACCCGGGTCGTACCGGCAGTCAGCCGGGCATACCTTGCCGCTGTTTGACGATATTTGATTCCCTGTCCGGTTAGCCGGCCGGCATTCCGACAAGAAAGTCGACGAAGGCACGCACGCGCAACGGAATGTGACGGTTATGCGGGTAGAGCAGGTTGAACGGTCGTGAGCAGCCGGAAAACTCATGCAAGACTTCGCGTAGCGTGCCCTTGCGTAAATCCTCTTCCACAATGAAACGATAGGTTTGAAACAGGCCTGCATCACCTCGTGCCAGTGTCACACCACCCAGTACGTCCTCTGAGCAGCAATATCCCCCTTTACTGTTGATCTCGATGTCCTTTTCGCCCTTGCGGAACAGCCAGGGAATTTTTTTGCCATTGCTGGGGAGCTCGAACTGGATGCAGTCATGATGGTCCAGATCAGCCAGACACACCGGCACTCCTGCGCGGGCAAGGTAGGCCGGCGTTGCGACCACCACCAGGTCTGCATCCTCCAGTTTTCGGGCGATCAGGCTTGAGTCAGCCGGTGCCCGTACCCGTATCGCGAGGTCGTAACCTTCTTCCGCAAAATCGATGTTCCGGTTGCTGAGATGTATGTCCACCTGCACCTCCGGATAACGTGCCCGGAAGTCAGCCAGTTTCGGTAGCACCCGATAATGGCCGTAAGTGGTTGGCATGCTGATGCGCAACAAGCCGGAGGGAGCCGATTGTTGGCCGGCCACCGTGCGCTCGGCCTCAACCAATTGGGCCAGGGCGCTGCGGCATTGTTCAAAATAAGCCTGCCCCCCTTCGGTCAGACGGATATGTCGGGTCGTCCTGACAAACAGGCGAACTCCCAGTCGCTCCTCCAGGCGGGAAATCGAACGGCTGACGGCGGCGGGGGTGACGCCAGCTGCGGTGGCGGCAGCCGTGAAGCTGCCCAGCTCTGCGGCCAGACAGAAAAGTTCGATGCTGCCCAGCAGGACATCATCAAAGTGCCGCTTCATGATTGATTACCTGATGTAATTAGTCATTTCGATTTTAATGAATTTATCAATTCGAACAGCATAAATATAGTGGCCTGCATCGGGGCAGGGTGGGAGCCGTTCCCACCCGCCCTGAATATCCAGACTGATTATCAAGTGGAGTGTCAATCATGAAAGCAGGTATGCGAACGGTCATTATCACGGGCGCACCCAGCGGCATTGGCTATGCCCTGGCGGAGGCCTATCTCAAGCGTGGTTTCAATGTGGTGGGCAATGCCCGCACGCAGGAGCGTCTGGATTC
>CAYGBB010000113.1:0-6625 GCA_964347985.1 uncultured Moraxellaceae bacterium | reverse complement strand
GTGCTGGTACTTGTAACGCTGCCCATTCTGGTGATGCTCGGCACGGATACTGGCAGTCGCTGGTTGCTGGAGCAGGGACTGGGCATGCAGAAGGCCCTGGTTTTTCAGGTAAAGAGCGGGTCATTGCTGACCGGGATGGAATTGCACGAGGTTCGGCTGCATACCCGCAAGACGGACCTCTACATCCGTCATGTGCTGGCCCGCTGGTCCCTGGTGAGCTTGTTACGTGGTGAAGTCGACATTACGCATCTTCAGGCAGAGGGAGTGACGCTAACCTTTACCTCTCCTCCTTCGCGAGATCCGGTACGGCTTCCTCGGCTGATCCTGCCGGTAACGCTGAATATCCACTCCCTGGTGATTCGCGATGCGCTCGTGCAGAAGCGCGGCAAGGAATGGCCGGTTGCCTGGATTGCCGCGCGGGGCCGCTGGGAAGGGGCAAATGTGTATGTGCAGCGATTGCAGGCCCGAGAGCCTTTATATGGCGTACTTGATCTGCATGGCCGCATCCGCTTGCTGGGTGGCTATCCCTTGCAGGCCAGCGGCCAGTTGTCGCCACGCTGGCTGACTGAAAAAGGATGGAAAGCCCTGCAAGTGAAGCTGACAGGGGAAGTTGCCAGCCTGGATGTTCAGGCAGATTCCTCGGGCAACTACGTGGCCAATCTGGCCGGGAACGTACAGCCCTTGCTTCCTGATATTCCCTACCGCGCCACCCTTGATTGGTCTGACCTTAATTTTCCATGGTGGTCAGACCAAAGTATCAAAAGCAAGTCCGGGCAGTTGCAGGTGCTGGGCGACAAGAACGGGCTCCGTTCGCAGGGGCAAATGCAGATGACGACCCGGCATTCACCACCGGGCCAGTACCGCTGGCAACTTCAGACAGACTGGCAGGAAGCAAAACTGGAAACATTTGTTTTCAACGGGTTAGGTGGTGAAATTAATGCAAAAGGTAAGGTGTCGTGGCGCTCCGGTCTGGGGTGGGATCTGAGCGCCACCCTCAACAGGATAGACGCATCAAGGCACTGGCCCGCAACACATAGCGTGTTGCCCGTACTGACAGGCACCTTGGTCAGCAAGGGAGTGAATGGACGCAAGCAGTCGGCAGTGGATGCCCATCTGCAACTCGCCAATGGCGAGCGCTGGACCCTCAAGGATGCTGCAGATGGAGTGCTCTGGTCGGCATCCACTAAGCATAAGCTGAGTGCCACATGGGCATTCGTCAAACGGCAGGTGCCTGGTGTGCGCACCCTTCAAAGTGATGCAGGGAAGGCTCAACTTACGGGTAACCGGGAGGCCTATGAGCTTGATTTTGAAGCAGGTATGACCACTGAGGTATTTCCGTCAGGTATCTGGACCGGCAGGGTCCGGGAGCGTGGCCGGCAACTGCTGGTTGAACGGCTTGATTACGAGGGTGATGCGGGGCGCTTGCAGGCCCACGGAAGTGTTGATTACCGCAAGGGCCTGTCGTGGCAAGGCGTTGCTACTCTGGAAAACTTTAACACCGGCTGGGTACGTCCAGAGTGGTATGGCCAATTTAGCGGGCATCTCGCTGGATCTGGCCGCTGGGACAAACAGGCTCACGAGGCAAATTTTGAGAGTATTGATCTCGACGGGCAACTGCGGGATCAGCCAATTACGCTGACGGGGCCTCTGCAATTGTCGTTTCCGCAGGGGCACTGGCCTCGGGTGTACTCCACAGGCTTTTCTGCCCAGTGGGGCGGTAACTTTCTTTATCTGAAAGGTGGGCTGTCAGAAAGCTGGGATGCGAATGCCGAGGTGGTGGTGGCAGACGCCAGTACGCTGGACCCACGATTGCGCGGACGTTTGAATGGAAACCTGCAGATAACAGGTGCCGAACGCTCCCCGGACATCAAGGTAGACCTGACTGCAGAACATCCTGGCTTTGGCGCATATTCAGCCCGCACTGCATATGTAAAAGGCAACCTTGCCGAGTTGGGGGCTGCCCCGGGTCACCTCGAGGCCGGCTTGAGTGGCATGACCAATTCTTCTGGAGCGGAGTTGGGTAACCTTCAGGTAGTGGCGGAGGGAGGGTTGGCCGAGCACCAGGTGAGCTGGGTCGCCGAAGGCTCGCCAGTCGGGTTCACCGGGTTGATGACCGGGCAATTTGATCGGAAACAGGGGCGCTGGTCCGGATTCTGGCAGCAGGGCCAGGTTGAAACCGAGGACATGACCTGGGCGCTGGCCCAACCCACCGCGCTGGAGTGGCTGAATCCTACTCGCCAACTCAGGATGGCGCCTCATTGCTGGCAGAGCGAGCCAGCCAGTCTGTGTGCATCCGAAGAGGTGTTGATAGGGCCTGAGGGCAACGTTGCCTTCCAGTTGAAGGGCATGCAGGCGGAGCGTTTGTCGGGGTTATTGCCGGAAGGGCTGGTCTGGCTGGGGGCAATTGATGGTGATGTGCAAGGTAGCTGGCTGGCAGGTCAAAGCCCCATTGCCAACGCCAGTCTGGAAACCACCGGTGGCGAGTTCAGGCTGGCGCGGGATGACAGTGAGCCATTGGTGCTGGGTTACGAACGTCTGGCGCTCAAGCTGGACGCTGATCAGGACTCTGTACGTGCCCATGCTCAGATCGACTCAACGGATCTGGGTCAGGGTTTTCTGGATGCCGCAATCAATCCCTATGCCGAAGGCCATCCTCTGACCGGGGATGTTGCCCTGCGCAATATGCGTCTTGAAATACTGCAACCATTCCTTCCTGCCTTGTCAGTACTGACCGGGCGAGTATCAGCGGAAGGGAGGCTGGATGGCGTGTTGGCCAAGCCCCGGTTCTGGGGTGAGGTGCAACTGGATGATGGGCGCTTCGCTATCCGTAACAGCCCGGTCATCGTGGATGAAATGTCGGCTCGTATCGATGTCCTGGGCGACAAGGCGGATATTTCGGGCCAGCTCAAGAGCGGTAGTGGCGGGGCCACACTAACCGGGCAGGGTGAATGGACAGGGGAGCCTCGTCTTGAGCTGGCCCTCAAGGGTGACAGGTTCTCCCTCCGGCAAGAACCTCAGTTGATCGCTGAAATCAGTCCCGATCTGCACCTGGTGCTGGTGCCCGGGCAGTTGACACTGAACGGAACGGTGCGCGTCCCCTATGCGCGTATCAATCTCAAGAGCGTGCCTGCTCGAACGGTTTCCCTGTCCCCTGATGTCGAGATCATTGAAACGGAGGAGGGGCAGCTCCGTGCCCGGATAGCCAGGAAGAGCAAAGGGATCGCCATTTACGCCGATGTCGAGCTGGCGCTGGGGGATGATGTTTTTTTCAACGGGTACGGTGTGATCGGTGGATTGAACGGCGGCATGCGATTGCGTCAGAGCCCGCAACGCGGCCTGGAGGCGGTGGGGGAGATCGGTCTCGACAAGGAGTCACGATATGAAGCCTATGGACAGAAGCTCAAGGTGCGCCATGGCCAGCTTGTGTTTGCCGGCAATATCACCCAGCCCGGCATAGATGCAGAGGCCATCAAAGAGGTTGATGACAAGATTGTCGGCATCAGTGTGCAGGGGCGTGCCAATGCGCCTGAGGCAACCTTGTTCTCCGAGCCCGCCATGGCGCAGGAAGAAATGCTTTCCTACCTGATTCTTGGTCGCCCCCTGGCAAGTCGCTCCCAGGGTAACAACGATGCCATGCTTGCAGCGGCGGCGATCAAGCTCGGTGCCCGTGGTGGTCAGGGGCTGACCTCCGGTATCGGCAATGTGCTGGGTGTGCAGGATCTGTCACTGGATGCGGATGGCAGTGGAGACGATACCCAGGTCAAGGTGTCAGGTTATCTGAGTCCCGACCTCTATCTGAGTTACGGGGTGGGCGTTTTTACACCCGTCAACAAGGTGACCCTGCGCTACCAGATCCGTCCCAAGCTGTATCTTGAGGCGGTTTCTTCCCTCGAAAACGCCATCGACCTTTTTTACAATTTCCGGTTTTGAGTCTGGGCTAGGCGCCAGTGTAGCAACGGGTTGCTTGGCGTTCATTGAGGGGGCGGTTATAGTCGCCCCCTTCTTGTTGCGTTTCGGTTTTTTCCGTCGCCTTCAGATACCGGTTATTACCGGCCGAAGCCGTCACGGAGGGTCCGTATAACCCTCTGCCGGCAGGACCATCTGTGGCACCGCAATCTCGATGTCATGTGGCCACTCGTGGCGGCCACCACTGCTGAAGGATGAACAACATGCCTGCTATTACCCTCCCGGACGGTTCGGTCCGCCAGTTTGATCACCCGGTTTCTGTGGCCGAGGTTGCTGCCTCGATTGGTGCCGGCCTGGCCAAGGCCACTGTGGCCGGCAAGGTTGATGGTCGCCTTGTCGATGCCTGCGACCTGATTGATGCCGATGCCTCGCTGCAGATCCTGACCCCAAAAGATGAAGAAGGCCTGGAGATCATTCGTCACTCCTGTGCCCATCTGGTGGGCCATGCCGTCAAGCAGCTGTATCCAACGGCCAAGATGGTGATTGGTCCCGTTATCGCCGAAGGCTTCTATTACGATATCTGGCTGGAACGGCCTTTTACGCCTGATGACATGGCGGCTATTGAAAAGCGCATGGCCGAACTCATCGACAAGGACTACGACGTCATCAAGAAAGTGACTCCGCGTGACGAGGTCATTGCGGTGTTCAAGTCCCGTGGCGAGGATTACAAGCTCCGCCTCGTCGACGACATGCCCGACGAGAAGGCCATGGGCCTGTACTACCACGAAGAGTACGTGGACATGTGCCGCGGTCCCCACGTGCCCAACACCCGTTTTCTCAAGGCGTTCAAGCTGACCAAGATTTCCGGTGCCTACTGGCGCGGCGACTCGAAAAACGAGCAGTTGCAGCGCATCTACGGCACTGCCTGGGCGGACAAGAAGCAGCTCGCTGCCTATGTTCAGCGTATCGAAGAAGCCGAGAAGCGCGACCATCGCAAGATCGGCAAGCAGCTCGACCTGTTTCACCTGCAGGAAGAGGCGCCCGGCATGGTGTTCTGGCACCCCAACGGCTGGACCATCTATCAGGTGCTTGAGCAGTACATGCGCAAGGTGCAGCAGGACAATGGCTATGTTGAGGTCCGCACCCCGCAGGTGGTGGATCGAGTGCTCTGGGAGAAGTCCGGGCACTGGGCCAACTACGCCGACAACATGTTCACGACCGGTTCCGAAAACCGTGACTATGCCGTGAAGCCCATGAACTGCCCCTGCCATGTGCAGATCTTCAATCAGGGCCTGAAGAGCTATCGCGACCTGCCGCTACGCATGGCCGAGTTCGGAGCCTGCCACCGCAATGAGCCTTCCGGTGCCCTGCATGGCATCATGCGCGTGCGCGGATTTACTCAGGACGATGCCCACATTTTTTGTACCGAAGACCAGATCGGTGCCGAGGCGGCAGACTTCATCAAGCTGACCCTGAAGGTTTATGAGGACTTCGGCTTCAACGACATCTCGCTCAAGTTGTCTACCCGTCCCGCCAAGCGCGTAGGGTCGGATGATCTGTGGGACCGTGCCGAGTCCTCGCTGGCCAAGGCGCTGGAAGATGCCGGCCTCAAGTATGACCTGCAGCCGGGCGAGGGCGCTTTCTACGGTCCCAAGGTCGAATTCACCCTGCATGACTGTATTGGCCGTGCCTGGCAGTGCGGCACCATCCAGCTGGATTTCAACCTGCCGCAGCGTCTGGAGGCCAGTTATGTGGCCGAAGACAACAGCCGCCAATACCCGGTAATGCTGCACCGCGCCATCCTTGGCTCCTTCGAGCGCTTCATCGGTATGTTGATCGAAAACTATGCCGGGGCCTTCCCGCCATGGCTCGCACCGGTGCAGGCGGTGGTCATGAATATCACTGACTCACAGGTCACGGCCTGTCGGGCGGTGGAGGAATCCTTGAAAAACAAAGGATTCAGGGTCATAAGCGACTTGAGAAACGAGAAGATCGGCTTTAAAATCCGCGAGCGTACCCTCGAGCGAGTCCCTTACCTGCTGGTAGTGGGTGACCGTGAGATGGAATCTGGCACCGTGGCTGTGCGTACCCGCAAGGGAGAGGATCTGGGCAGTATGTCGATTGACGACTTTGCCTCCCTTCTCCAGGCGGATATCGCGCAACGGGGCCGTATTGTTTTGGAGAAATAACGATTAAGCCTGAACGTAATGGCCCTGCCAAAGAAAAACGCCCGGCACTGAACACGGAAATCCGGGCGCGCGAAGTGCGATTGGTTGATCAGAATGGTGAGCAGGTCGGCATCGTCGAGCTGAGCAAGGCATTGGCCGCCGCCGAGGCGGTACAGCTGGATCTCGTCGAGATCGTGCCCGATGCCGAGCCGCCGGTTTGCCGCATCATGGACTATGGCAAGCATGTCTTCGAACAGAAGCAGCAGAAGAAAGATGCCAAGAAGAAGCAGCACCAGGTCCAGATCAAGGAAATCAAGCTGCGCCCAGGCACTGAAGAGGCAGATTATCAGGTCAAGTTGCGCTCAATCGTTCGTTTCCTCGAAGAGGGCGACAAGGCTAAGATCACGCTCCGTTTCCGCGGACGTGAAATGGCTCACCAGGATATCGGTATGAAGCAATTGCAACGTATCGAGATCGATCTGGCAGAGATCGGGACTGTGGAACAGCACCCGAAGATGGAAGGGAAGATGATGCATATGCTCATCGGCCCC
>CAYGBB010000112.1:0-6653 GCA_964347985.1 uncultured Moraxellaceae bacterium | reverse complement strand
CTTCACCCTGTTCCTGCTGCGCGGCGATCACGACCTGAACGAGATCAAGGCCGGCAAACTGGAAGGCCTCAAAGACTTCCGCCTGGCCTCCGAAGGCGAAATCGTCGAATTCCTCGCCTGCAAGCCGGGTTTCATCGGCCCGGTGAATGTCAGCGACAAGGTCCGCGTGATTGCCGATCGTACCGTCGCCGCCATGAGTGATTTTGTCTGCGGCGCCAACAAGGAAGGCTTCCACCTGCGCGGCGTGAATTTTGGTCGCGACCTGCCCGAACCGTCACTCGTTGCCGATATCCGCAATGTGGTGGAGGGTGACCCGTCACCGGATGGCAAGGGCCATATCATCATCAAGCGCGGCATCGAAGTCGGTCATATCTTCCAGCTCGGCCAGAAGTACTCCGAGGCCCTGAAGTGCAAGGTACTCGGCGAAGACGGCAAGCCTCTCACCGTGACCATGGGCTGCTATGGCATCGGCGTGACCCGCGTGGTGGCATCGGCCATCGAACAGAATTATGACGACAAGGGCATTATCTGGCCGGACGCCATTGCGCCCTTCCACATTGCCCTCATCCCCATGAACTGGGTCAAGTCGCAGCGTATCCAGGAAGAAAGCACAAAGCTTTACAATGAGCTGACCGCCGCCGGTTATGATGTTTTCTTTGATGACCGCAACGAACGCCCGGGTGTGAAGTTCTCCGATGTCGAGCTGATCGGCATCCCCCATCGCATTGTGGTCGGTGAAAAGGGCCTGGATGCAGGCACGCTGGAGTACAAGCACCGTCGTGATACCGAGTCACGTGATATCGAGCGTTCCGGATTGATGGATTTCCTCGCCAGCACGGTCAAACGCTGACACGGCATGTCGTTTTGGGAGCCCTTCCCGTCACCTGGTTGCCCTCTTTCCGGGGTCTGGTGGCGGGAACGGCTCCCACAAAGCCCCGATCAGGACTTGCCAATCCGCCACAAATCAGTAAGATACGCCACCTCGTTGCACACAACGCGACGGGCGGTTAGCTCAGCGGGAGAGCATTGCCTTCACACGGCAAGGGTCGCTGGTTCAATCCCAGTACCGCCCACCACTCTGTTACAGAGATTGCATGGCCTGATTAGGCCCTCTGCTTGTCCGGATAGTACCGGACGCAGGACAACGGCATTGACGCTGTATTGATCCTGCTGAAAGCTCCAGGAAGCCAGTTCTCTAAGGCTCAGGAACTTTCTCCTCGTTCCTGACCTTGTCTCCTGCCCTCGCGCAGTGAATTTCGGTTGGCGACGATTTCGCGCCAGCCGTCCCCCGGGGTATGTAACCCCTGATTCCGGCTTGCATTTGTTTGAATCCATCAGGGCCTATCACGCCCCGGAGAGTCTTTTGTCTTTTTCCTCGCTTAATCTGCATGAATCCGTACACCGCGCCCTTGAAGCTGCCGGTTATACCGAACCTACCGCCGTTCAGGCCCAGGCCATTCCTCCAGCAATGGAAGGCAAGGACCTGATTGTTTCCGCCCAGACGGGCACCGGCAAGACCGCAGCATTCATGCTGCCGGCACTGTCCAAGATTGCTGATGACCCCCGCAAGGTCGGTCGCGGCCCCCGCGTGCTCGTTCTGACACCAACACGCGAACTGGCCCAGCAGGTCACTGCTGCTGCCCAGAAATACGGTAGCGGTCTGAAAGACATGCGCACCGTCAGCGTACTGGGCGGCATGCCCTTCCCTGCCCAGAACCGTCTGCTGTCGCGCCCCTACGACATCATGGTCGCCACTCCGGGTCGTCTGCTGGATCACATGAGCCGTGGCCGCATTGTATTTGACCGCCTTGAACTGCTGGTGCTCGACGAAGCCGACCGCATGCTGGACATGGGCTTCATCGACGACGTCGAACAGATTGCCGCCGCCTGCCCGCCTGATCGTCAGACCCTGCTGTTCTCGGCCACGTTCGAAGACCGCATGGCCAAGCTGACCGGCAGCCTGATGAAGGACCCGATCCGCATCGACATCGCCGGTCACACCACCAAGCACGAACAGATCGAACAGCGCGCCTATTACGCTGACGACATGGCCCACAAGAAGCAGCTGCTGCTGAACATGCTGGCCCAGCCTGATGTGAATCAGGCCATCGTGTTCGCCGGCACCCGTCTGGACAGCGATGCGCTGGCCGAAGAGCTGGCCGAGTACGGCATCGCCGTCGATGCGCTGCATGGCGACATGAAGCAGACCGCCCGTAACCGCACCCTGAACGGCCTGCGCACCGGCCGCACCAAGGTTCTGGTGGCCACCGATGTGGCCGCTCGTGGTATCGACGTGCCTGGCATCAGCCATGTGATCAACTACGATCTGCCCAAGAATGCCGAAGACTATGTGCACCGTATCGGTCGTACCGGTCGTGCCGGTCGTACCGGTATCGCCTGTTCGCTGGTCGGCCCACGTGATCGTGGCGTGCTGCGCCGTATCGAACAGTTCCTGGATCAGAAACTGCCGGTTCAGGTGATCGAGGGCCTGGAGCCGAAGCGTCGTGCCGATGATCGTCCGCAGCAGCGCCGTCCCTTCACGGGTGACAAGCCACGCTGGGGTCACAAGGACCGTGCCGAACGTGATGACCGTCGTCCGTCCTTCCGCGACAATGATCGTGCCCCGCGTGCCGCTGCCGGCCCGGACCAGATTGAACGCAAGCCGCGTCCTGAAGGTGGTTTTGGCGAGCGCCGCAGTTATGGCGATCGCCCGGCACGTGATACCACCGCCTATGCCGATCGCCCACGTCGTGAAGTTGCTCCTGCCGCCGATCGCCAGCCACGCAACTATGACGAACGCCAGCCGATGGACAACAGCAATCGCCCGGTGCTGGAAGGCTTTAGCCATCCGCGTCGCGAATTCAAGCCGCGCACCGAAGGCGGGTTTGCTGGTGCTGGTGAGCGCAAGCCGTTTGTGAGCAACCGTGCCCCGCGTGAAGGTGGTTATGCGGGTGCCGGCGCCGGTGAGCGCAAGCCCTATGCAGGTGCTCGCCCGACCGGTTTTGCCGGCGCAGGCGAACGCAAGCCGTTTGCCGGTGACCGCCCCAAGCGTGAAGGCTTTGGTGATCGTGCCGCTGCTCCACGTCGTGACTTTGCTGACCGCAAGCCACGCCCTGAGGGTGCCTCTGGCGCCCCCCGCAGCTTCGGAGATCGTCCTCCCCGTGACACGGGATTTGCCAGCAAGCCCCGTGACGACGGGTTTGGCAATCGCTGATCACGAGCTGCTTGTCTGAATAAAAAAACGGGGCGCCTTTGGCGCCCCGTTTTTTTTTATTCATCTTGTCCCACTGCGACCGCCAACTCTCCCCGCTCTTTTGCCTGATGCTCCTGACCAACCGTTGCAGGTCGAGCGCTGCAGTGAAAGATCAAACCCGGGGTGCGTTGAGTACTACCACCTCCGCAGTGGGCGGTGCTGCCACAGCTTCCGCCTGCACACACCGGTTCCGGCCATGGCGCTTGGCATGGTACAGGGCCATGTCTGCATCCCTGACCAGCCGGAATGGGCTGTCATCTGACCGGGGCACGCACGAGGCAATCCCGGCACTGACCGTCACGATATCAGCCACTGGTGACACATGATGACGAATGCGGAGTCCGCGGATCTGCTCGATCAGCTTCTGCATTTCTGTAAAGGCCTCATCCCCCGTGGCGCCAGGCCAGACAATCACAAACTCCTCACCACCAAAGCGGGCCACACAGTCACCGGGGCGACGCGCAAACAGCTGCAGCTCCTGGGCAATGCGTGCCAGGCACTCATCGCCAGCCTGATGCCCGTAGGTATCGTTGTACAGCTTGAAACTGTCGACATCCACCATCGTCACGGCCAGTGGCAACTCCTGACGCAGGCAACGACGCCACTCTTCATCCAGCATTGTCTCGAAGCGCCGGCGGTTGGCCAGACCGGTCAAGGGATCCTCTACGGACAAACGCTCAAGACGGGTATTCACCTCTTCCAGCTCTGTCTTTTGCCGCTGTACCAGAAGGGTCTGCAAGAACGCACGACGCTCATTGGTTTCCAGAAGATAATTGGCCAGCAAGGCTATACCGGCAGCGCTGAAGAGCATGATGTTGTGCGTGATGGTCTCGATGGCCGACACCTGCACAACGGCCATCAGCGTGATGTTGTGCAACAGGATCACAATCACTGAAATGCGCAGGCTATAGGCAAAAGGAGTACGCAGCAGGATGAAACTGAAGAGAAAAAGCAGAACCTGAATCATCAGGTAGGCATCACGTCCCGGCAGTGGGGCCACAGCGATCACCCCCTCGATCGCCAGGGCAATCAACAGGGTCGACACATAACGGGACTGACCGGACTGTATGGTCTGCCACTGAAACGGCTGAATGGACAGGAACAGCAACACCATCATGAGGGCCCCGAAACGCATGGCCCAGACGGTTGTAATGATTTCCCGCATCAACAACCAGTCAACAACGCCGAGCAAGGCATAAATCACCAGGCCGAGTACCAACCCGACACGAAGCTGGTACTCCCGGCGCATCGACTGATCATTCTGGTACAGGGATTCAAGCGGCTCGCGCAGATGCCAGCCCTGACGGGGGGTATCCAGCAGACGCTGGATCTCCTCACTGTGCAGCGGGCGTTTGTCTTCCTTGAACATGTAGTGTCATCCTGTCTGCCAGGCCACTTCTGGCAGCCTGTCTACCCTGACAAGTGCGCCAATGACATCGCTCGGTCTCTGGCGCAGTAGGCTCCTGGCGGACACATACCGCCACATCCTGCAGCATCTGAATGCTGTGGACAAAAATGTGAGCACGCCCTGATTTTGGGCAAACGGGAATACACCAGAAATCCGGAAGAAAGGCCATCAAAACCCTTTCCGGTTCATCGGAATGTCCGGGGACCATCAGGCCGCAGCCAAAAACCTGTGGATAAGTCTGTCGAGAACCCGTCAGTAACCCAGCCCGATGCTGAATTCAAAGAACAGGGTTGGCTCGGTCAACAGCTCCTGGCCATTGCGCTCCACTTTCTCGGGGAACCCGAGGCCGACCGAGAAGACCTTACGGGTATAGTCACTGACCCAGTGGTAGCCCATTTCGCCACCCACACCCAGTCGGTCCACTACCACACCACCCGGCGTATCGCCCATGATCTGGCCGGCAAAGACACCAACAAAGTAGCCATCCACCTTGGGATCGTCAGCGGTAATGGGCTTGCGCCAACTGACATTGCCCGCCACCCCCGTGTTAACGCCCTGAAACTGGCCCACACGCAGTGCCAGATTGCCCCAGTCTTCCGAAACATACTCCAGATTGACGTTAAGCATATCGCCGAAGAGTCCAACCCCGACATAAAGATCATCCGGACCTTCATCTGCCTGCGCCAGGGAGGCAACAGCCATCGATGAAGCAAGAGCGAGGGAGACCGCAATTCGGGACAGGGCAATTCGGGGCGAGGCTGTGTGGCGCATGGCGCAATCCTGTGACCGCCGCGATGCCTGTGGCCCGACGGCTTTCTTTGTTGTTATCAGCAGCTATCTGCTATTTGCGTAGTGCTTGTGGTGCCCATGAAGGACAGCGCACGAGTGTAAGGAACCAGCAAGGATTTGGCCAGAGGCAGAACCGTCACCGGTCCGGCCTCTGGAACCTTGTTCAGACCGAAGGTTCGTCAATAATGTCCTTGTCGTGGTGCAGGACCTGCGGCGTCAACGACCCCACCAGCATGCCGATAAAGGCCATCACAAGCCCCACGATCTGCGGCGGCCACACACCTTCGGGGTTACCGATCTCCAGCAACACCCAGGTTGTCACCCCCAGAGCAATGGAAAACATGGCCCCCTGGGTCGTCGCGCGCGACCAGTACAAACCCATGGTCAGCGGGATGAACGCTGCCACCAGCGTCACCTTGTAGGCATTCTCCACCATCTCGAAAATACTGGAGGTGGAGTTAAGTGCAAAGGCCATCACCAGAAAACCGAAAGCCACCACCACAGAACGGATCACCCACAGGAACTTGTCGTCGCTGATCTTGCCAAGCATCGGCTTCAGCATGTTCTCGGTAAAAATGGTGGACGGCGCCAGCAATGTCCCTGAGGCCGTGGACAAGATGGCTGACAACAAGGCGCCAAAGAACAGGATCTGGGCAATTAGCGGGGTATGCGTGGTAATGAGGGTCGGCAATACCTTTTGACTGTCCTCCCCCAGCAAATGCGCCACCATCTGTGGATCAATCAGGAAGGCGGTGTAGGCCAGACCAATGGGAATAAACGCAAACAGCAGGTACATCGAACCGCCAAGTACCCCCCCGAGGACGGCTGTCTTCTCATCCTTGGCCGACATGACGCGCTGAAACACGTCCTGCTGCGGAATGGAACCCAGTGCCATTGTAATGAACGGGCCCAGCACAGCCAGCCATGCCGCCAGTGTCGCCTCCGGCAACACATTCAGCTTGCCCGACTCCACCGCATGATTCACCACAACCGACACGCCACCGACCTCACCCGTCACGACATAACCGATGAAGAGCATGCCAACCACAATAACGATCATCTGCATGAAATCGGTTATCGCCACCGACCACATACCGCCGTAGGTGGTGTAAATGATGACTATTGCCGCGCCAAGGACAATGCCAGAGGACTCCGGGATGGCACCGTGCGAAAGCGTATTGAAGACCAGCCCCAGCGCAACCA
>CAYGBB010000111.1:0-6674 GCA_964347985.1 uncultured Moraxellaceae bacterium | reverse complement strand
TCCTTGCGCCATCCCTCCTCACATCGACCGCCTGACTGACCCGCTATCCAGTGCCGCTACTGCGGATTACACTTCAAGCGTTGTCTGATCATGGTCGTCGTCATGCTCTCCTGTATCCGCCTCATGCATCGCACCCTCGGGCCGCTACGCGACCTGCTTGTCATGTTGTCGCTGCTGCTGCCGGTACCGGCACTGGCTGACGCCCTGCGTCTGGATACGCTCACGTCCGACCCGCTGGGCCGGCAACTGATGCTGCTGCAGGAAACAGACGGGCCAATGGACATCAGCCATGCCCGGCAAATGGCACGCGACGGGGCATTCTCCCGGGGCAACACCGATGTACCCACCTTTGGCAT
This sequence comes from uncultured Moraxellaceae bacterium, assembly GCA_964347985.1. Lineage (GTDB taxonomy): Bacteria > Pseudomonadota > Gammaproteobacteria > Pseudomonadales > Moraxellaceae > UBA2031. Next base: position 6,318 of record CAYGBB010000111.1, on the reverse strand, counting down.
CAGTGCTCCGCCGGTGTGGGTCACCCTGACACTGGATAATCCGACCACTGCCCCCCTGTCCCGCCAGCTTCTGGCAGGCACGACATGGATAGACCGCCTTGACCTGTATCTGGTGCAGAACGGCAAGGTCGTCATGCACCAGACGGCAGGTGATACATCACCCCGTTTCCTGCGGCCGACACCAGGTGTCGGTTACGTATTCACACTCGATTTTGCACCCGGTCGCACCGAGCTGTTTCTGCGCGTCGCCAATCCGGACCCCTTACTGCTGCCGATGCGCCTGCTCACGACAGCGCAAGCGACGGCCCAGGTACAACTCCAGCATTACGGCTATGGCATCATTTATGGCTTCCTGCTGGCATTGCTGGCCTACAACGCTCTGCTTTATCTGGGTCTGCGCCAACGCAGCTATGGTGACTACTCGATTTACCTCGGCCTTTTCATCCTGATGAATGTGGCTTACACCGGTCATGGCTACGCCTGGTTCTGGCCGGAATGGCAGGGATTGCAGCGCTACGTGATTCTGGTCCTGATGGTGCTGTTTGCCTGCAGCGGCCTGCGCTTTGCCAGCGATTTCCTTGACTTGCCCCGCCACTCGCCGCGACTGACCCAGCAACTGCGCAGCGCCTGCCTTGCCATGTGCACGCTGATGGCACTGGCCATTGCCCTTGACGGACAACAGGAGGCAGCGCTTCTGGCATTCGGCTTCATGCTGCTGTTCACCATGGGAATGGTCATGCTGGGCTGGGATGCCGTGCGCCACAAGCGCTCGGCAGGTCGCTACTTCCTTGCGGCGGCCTGCAGCGGCATGGCTGGCACCTTCATCACCACCCTGACTGTCTGGGGCTGGCTGCCTTACCGCGAGGCAACGTTTCACGCCGCCGAACTGGGGATAGTGACAGAGGCCACGCTGCTGGCGCTTGCTGTTGCCTATCACGTGCGTCAGCACGACCATGCCCGCAGGCTTGCCGAAGCGCTGGCACACGCTGATCCCCTTACCGGGTTACTGAATCGTCGCGCCTTCCTTGACCAGGCCGAGGAACGGTGGAACCGCACGCGACGTCATCAACGCCCACTTGCCCTGATCATTCTGGATCTTGATCACTTCAAGACCATCAACGATACCCATGGCCACGCCACCGGTGATGCGGCCCTGCGCGCCGCCGCCGGCCTGATCCAGGGCGTCTGCCGTCGCAGCGACCTCGCTGCACGCTGGGGCGGCGAAGAATTCATCCTGCTACTTCCGGAAACCACACTGACAGAGGCAAAGACCCTGGCCGAACGCTTGCGCAAGGAATTTGCCAGTCGCCCCCTGGGACACACGACGGACCCGGTGTGGCTGCGCGCCAGCTTCGGCGTTGCCGTGCGCGATGCCCATTACACGCTGGAAGAACTGATCAACGAAGCCGACACCTGGCTCTACCGTGCCAAGCAGAACGGCCGCGACCAGGTGTGCAGCCTCGACACGGTTTTTCCCAGCCCGTCCGCCAGTTGACGCTGCATCACACCCGACGGGAAAAAGCAGGACTACTTCACGACCTGATCACGACTTGACGGCGCGCAGGATTTTTCCTGCCACCATCACCACGCCCAGCACCAGCGCACCGGCAATGACACCCGTCGTGGCATCAATGAGGGTTGGCAGTACCGCGCCCGCAACCGGCCCCACGGCGAGCACGGCATGATGGATGGCATCATGCGCACCGGGCGTACCGTGCGTGAGAATGCCGCCCCCCACCATGAACATGGCAGCCGTCCCGATCACGGACAAGCTTTTCATCATCCAGGGGGCTGCACGCAAAATGCCGCGCCCGAGAGCCACCTGGCCTTTCCGGAAAAAGCCTTCACCCGTCTGACGGCTGAGATAAAGACCACCATCATCCAGCTTGACGATGCCCGCCACAAATCCGTACACGCCCACGGTCATGATGAGGGCAATGCCGGAGAGCACCGTCACCTGTTTCATGAACGCCTCATTGGCAACCACACCCAGTGTGATCGCAATGATCTCAGCCGACAGAATGAAATCCGTACGGATCGCGCCCTTCACCTTTTCCTTTTCAAACGCCACCATGTCGACACTGGTATCGACCAGCGCCGCGACATGTTCGGAGTGATGCGCCTCGTCTTCGCCCTTGTCATGCAAGAACTTGTGCGCCAGCTTTTCAAATCCCTCAAAGCAGAGAAACAGGCCGCCCAGCATCAATAACGGCGTCACTGCCCAGGGAATGAAGGCACTGATGGCCAGCGCCGCCGGCACCAGAATCACCTTGTTAAACAATGAGCCCTTCGCCACCGCCCACACCACCGGCAATTCGCGATCGGCATTCACGCCTGCAACCTGCTGGGCGTTCAGGGCAAGGTCATCGCCGAGTACTCCAGCCGTTTTTTTTGCGGCCACTTTGGTCATCACCGATACATCATCGAGAATGGTGGCAATATCATCAATAAGGGCAAGCAGGCTTGATCCGGCCACAACAGGTTTCCTTGGTCAGTTTTTCAGAAAAATGAAGACCTCGCAGATGTCGTTCCTGCTAGATCGGGGCTTTGGTTTTTTGTTGTGCCAGCGCCCACACAACATGTTCAGCCAGCACGTCATCCGCCTCGGCCAGGCGCGATTCCAGCGCCTGGATGATGGCAGCATCATACGGTGCATTACCCAGTCCCACCGCAATATTGCGCAGAAAAACCGGATACCGTGCCCGACGCAGGGCCATGCCCTCGGTGGCGCGCAGATAATCCTGTTCGCCCCACAAAAACAACTCGCGCAGGCTGGCACGATCCAGTGCATGACGCGGCAGGAAATCCTTTTCCGGTGACACTTTTGCGTAACGATTCCAGGGACAGACGAGCTGACAGTCATCACAACCAAATACACGATTGCCGATCGGCTTGCGCAGCTCTTCCGGAATCACGCCCTCGTACTCGATGGTGAGCCAGGAAATACACTTGCGTGAATCCACCTGGTACGGTGCAACAATGGCACCGGTGGGGCAAATATCGATACAGGCCGTACAGGATCCGCAATGTGCGCTCACCGGCACATCCACCGGCAATGGCAAATCCGTGAACAATTCGCCGAGAAAAAAATACGAACCAGCCTGACGATTGATGATGACCGTGTGCTTGCCCATCCAGCCCAGTCCGGCTTTTTCGGCCAGCGGCTTTTCCATGACGGGCGCCGAATCGACAAAGGCGCGATACCCGAACTCGCCGACGGCATCGATAATGCGATCCGCAAATTTCTGCAGACGCTTGCGAATGGTGCGGTGATAGTCGCGCCCCAGTGCATAACGGGAAATGTAGGCACGAGTGCCGTCACGCAGGATGTCCATGGGACGGGTGTCGGCCGGCCAGTAATCCATGCGCACGGAAATCACACGGCGCGTACCGGGAATCAGCGTGGCCGGCTGGGTGCGCTTGGCAATGTCTTTCGACAGAAAATCCATGCCGGCATGAAAATCACGCGCAATCCATCCCGCCAGGCGCGCGGGGTGCTCGCCCAGATCGATATCGCTGATGCCAACCTGCTGGAAGCCCAGCTCACGGCCCCAGACCTTGATATCGGCCGCCAGCTGCGTGAAATCAGGATCGGTGGTGTCGGTGGAAATGCGCTGCATGACTGCCTGCTGATAAACCGGTTGCCTGCCGGGCGCGGTAACAAGTAATTAAAAGAACCAGATAAGGCACAGAGTTCGCTATCATGCCTTCATTATTGCCCCGCACGCATAGCCAACCCAGGTTCATCATGACGTCATTGCCACTGCCGCTTTACTCCGCCGCCCAGAGCCGTGAACTCGACCGCCGCGCCATTGCTGCCGGCACCCCGGGCTCTGCGCTGATGCTGCGCGCCGGGCAGAGTGCATTCCAGTACCTGCGCGAACACTGGCCCGACGCCTCGCGCATTGTCGTGCTGGTTGGCCGCGGAAACAATGGTGGCGACGGTTATGTACTGGCGCGACTGGCATGGACCCAGCATCTGGATGTGCGCCTGCTGACCGTGGGCGCCCATGAGCTGCTCAAGGGCGAGGCGGCAGAAGCCGCCAGCGATGCCACCCGGGCGCGGGTGCCGGAATCCAGCTGGAACGGCGTACTGCCCGACGCCGACATTTATGTTGATGCCCTCTTTGGCACCGGACTCAACCGGCCACCTTCAGGTGACTTTCCGGCCGCCATTGCCGCCCTCAATGCCGCCGGCAAGCCCGTGCTGGCACTCGACATTCCTTCGGGGCTGGTCAGCGACACCGGCGCCACCCCCGGCGCCGTCGTACAGGCGTCGGCCACCATCACCTTTATCGCCCTCAAGGCCGGTCTGCTGACCGGTCGTGGCCCGGCTGTGACCGGCACCTTGCACCTGGATGACCTGGGCCTTTCCCCGGCACTGGCTCATGACATCGAGCCGGTGGCGACCCGCCTGTCCCGCCAGCAACTGCCGTGCTGGCTGCCCCGACGCACCCGGGATGCCCACAAGGGACGCCACGGTCATGTCCTCATCGTGGGCGGCAACCACGGCATGGCCGGCGCCGTGGCCCTGGCCGGTGAAGCCGCCCTGCGCGCGGGCGCCGGCCTGGTAACTGTCGCCACCCGCCCCGAACACCTGATGATGCTGAATGCCCGCCGACCCGAACTGATGTGCCGAACCGTCACGAACATCGCCGATTTTGCGCCATTAATGGCAAAAGCCGACGTTATCGTGCTGGGCCCCGGCCTCGGCCAGGATGCCTGGGCGGCTGCCCTTTATGGCGCCGTTCAGGACAGCGGCAAGCCGCTGGTACTGGATGCCGACGGCCTCAACCTGCTTGCCCAGCAATCCGACCACCGCAGTGACCGCATTCTGACCCCCCACCCTGGTGAAGCCGGGCGCCTGCTGGGCATCTCCACCGCCGAGGTAGAAGCCGACCGGCCCACTGCGGTGCGCCGCCTGCAGCAACGCTTTGGCGGAGCCATCATCCTCAAGGGGGCCGGCTCCCTGGTGGCCGACGAGCAACACCTTCATCTCTGTCCGTATGGCAATCCGGGCATGGGGTCGGGAGGCATGGGCGACCTGCTGGCCGGCATCGCGGGCGCCCTCTACGGGCAAGGCCTGAGTGTCAGTGCCGCCGCCTGCGCTGCCGTCACGGTACACGCCCTGGCCGGTGACGACGCCGCTCACGCCCATGGCGAGCGCGGCCTGCTGGCCACTGACCTGCTGCCCTATCTGCACCGGCAGGTGAACCCGTGACTGCGCTGACCCGGACTGCGACCGACGCCGATGCCCAGGAAGCGCTGGGCCGGCAACTGGCCGTTGCGCTGGACGGTCGTGGCGTGGTGTATCTGCAGGGCGACCTTGGCGCCGGCAAGACCACACTCACCCGCGGCATCCTGCGTGGCTACGGCCACACCGGCACGGTGAAAAGTCCGACCTACACCCTGGTCGAGCCTTACGAAATGACCACCGCGACGGTCTATCACTTCGACCTGTATCGCCTGACCGACCCGGAAGAACTGGAGCTGCTCGGCATACGTGACTATTGCCGGCCGGACACACTGGCTGTCATTGAATGGCCGGATCATGGTCATCCTTTTTTGCCCCCTGCCGACCTGACCATTACAATCCGGACCATTGCCGACGGGCGTGAGCTCCGGTTTGTCGCACATAACGAAAAAGGTGAGGCCGCCCTGGCGGCGCTGACGACCTGACCCCTGCCCGACCATCTACCTGACATGGTGCCAACGTGCGTGTTTTTTTGCAGTGCCTGCTGCTGATCCTGCTGAATGCCCTGACCTGGCCGGTGCTGGCAGCCGAGATCACGGCTGTGCGCTCGTGGCGGGCCCCGGACAACACCCGCCTGGTGCTGGATCTCGATGGCCCGGTGACCTTCCGCCTGAGTCCGGACAGCACCCCCGCCCGTCTCGTGATTGACCTCGACAACGCCCGGCTGGCCGGTCCGATTGCATTGCCCCAGGTCGCGGCACCGCTGCGTGCCCTGCACTTCGAGAAATCCGCCCACGGCCAGCGCCTGATCATTGACACCCAGGCCGAACTGACCACGAAACTGTTCCAGCTCCCACCGAACGAGAAATACAGCCAGCGCCTGGTCGTGGACCTGTTCATCAAGGGTGCGGCCCTGTCCACCGTGCCCGTCCCGGAGCCGACACCAGCCCCTCTTGCCCCCCTGACCACTGCCACCACAGCGCCCACGCCCCCGGCGGGCAGCGATGCCTCGCCCACCACGGTGGTCACGAAAGCGCCCGACATTATCACCAGCATCCCGGTCGCACGCCCTGCCGGCCCCGCCCCGGAAACCCCGGCCAGCAAACCGGATGAAAAGCCCGAGG
>CAYGBB010000110.1:1251-6681 GCA_964347985.1 uncultured Moraxellaceae bacterium | reverse complement strand
CCTGTGGTGCAGCGAGAGGAACAGGTGTCGCCACAACCGGTGCAGTCACCCCCACTGTCGCGGCTACCGGCTTCGCGGAAACCGCCGGACGAAACTGCGTCATGTCAGCCTCATCAAACGAATCCACTGGTGCCGAAGGCCCAACTATCTTGAATGTGACCGCATCAAACTTCACTTCATCGCCATGCTTCAACTGCGCTTCTTCTGTCCGCTTGCCATTCAGGTAGGAACCGTTTGATGAGCCCAGATCCTTGACCCAGAGATGACCACTGCGAATGGAAATTTCAGCATGGCGACGCGAGACGTGCGGCCCCGTAATCACAATGTCACAGCCCGGATCACGCCCCAGCACCGTGGTGCCATCCACCAGGAACATCTTGCCGGAAATGGCACCGCTCATGGCTTTGAGCTGCCACTGTGGCAGCACCGGCTTTTCCACCTCGCGATTGATCACCGGCACGGCACGGGACGGCTCCTTGGAGGGATCGGTAATGAGAATTTCGGCAAGGTGCAAACGAATCACATCACCGGCCTTCACCTCAGCCTTTTGCGCCACTTTTTCACCGTTCAGGAACGTGCCATTCACGCTCCCGGAGTCCCACACATAAAGCTTGCCATCCTCCTGACGAAGCTCGGCATGAAACATGCTCAGCCCCTCGTCGTTAATGACAAGACCATTGCTCTTGTCGCGACCAATCGTCAGGCGCTGGTCGACCAGCCACATCGCCGGCAGGCGATTATCGAGAAATTGCAGCTTCAGCATGATGACCTTCCGTTTTTCATTACTGTCCGGCCGGAACAGAAGCAGGAGTACCCTCTACCTGTTTCGGCTTGTATCCCTGATACACCGCTTCGATATTTTCAGGGAGACGCGAGAGTTTGCCGCTACTGCTCACGGAGAATTGCAGAGAGCGAATATTGTCGTAGTGCCGCAGACTAAGCTCAGCCGTGCTGGCTGAATCGCGCAGCAGCGTCGGCCGCAAGAACACCAGCAAATTGCGCTTGGTCTTGGTATTGCCCGTCGCCCGGAACAGATGCCCCAGCAGAGGAATATCACCCAGCAGCGGCACCTTGCTAACCGTACGTTTCACATCGTCCTGAATCAAGCCGCCAAGCACGATGGTCTGCCCATCATCTGCAAGAATGGTGGTCTTGATCGAACGTTTATTGGTGATCAGGTCGGCTGAATTAATGCCCTCGGCGCTCGGCACCACGGCAGACACTTCCTGTTCCACCTCCAGCCGTACCGCACCGCCTTCGCCGATATGAGGAATCACCTTCAGCGTAATACCGACATCCTGGCGCTCGATCGTTGTGAACGGATTACTGGTGCCCGCCCCCGAGCTGGTGCTTGAACCCGTGATGAAGGGCACATTCTGGCCCACTACAATCTTGGCCTCCTGATTATCCAGCGTCATGATGCTCGGCGTGGATAACAGATTGGCATTGCTCACCGTCGACAGCGCCTGGATCAGCGCCCCGTAAAAGGTCCGGTCACCATTCGAATTGGTGTCCTGCTTGCCGAGTCCGATCGTCGCGCCGTTGCTGATATTCGCCAATGTCGGATCATCTGCCTTTGCTGCAATCGCCAGGCTGGCGAGACTGGAACCGGCATTGCCGAAGTTGATCAGGCCCACCCCCTTGGTGGGGTCCCCGGCAGCCCACTGCACGCCGAGCTGCGCCGCATCATCGCCGGATACCTCAACTATCGCTGCCTGGATCAGCACCTGTGAGCGGCGCTGATCCAGCTGCTCAATCACACTGGCCACTTCTTTCATCATTGCCGGATCAGCACGCACCACCAGTGCATTGATCGACTCGTCCGCGATCAGGCTGACGCCATTCGCCGACACTGCAGCAGGAGCGCTTTTGGCATCCGCCGCCCCGGCACTGCGTCCACCATCCCCCGACACCAGCCCCTTCAATACCTCAGCCACCTGTTTGGCGACTGCATGCTTGAGGCGAAATACCTGTACGCCCCCCAACCGGTTACCGGAGGGTGCATCCAGTGTTGTTATCAATTCACGTATCCGCTGGCGCGAGCGGGCATCCCCCTTCAACAGCAGGCGATTGCCACGAGCATCCGCCACAATACGCACCCGGCTGAACTGTTTGACATCCTTGCTCGCCGCACCCCCACTCATGCCAGTCAGATTTTCCAGCATGGCGAGCACGTCATCCACCCGTGATTCCTTGAGGACGACGACCTCGACCTCATCACCGTCAGTCGCATCCAGCTGATGAATGATCCCGGCCAATGCATCAATGTTATTGGCACGATCCGACACCACCAGCGCATTGGCACCTTGCACCGCGGCCAGATGCGCAAACTGCGGCATCATCGGGCGCAGCACAGGCACCAGCTCGACTGCACTGGAGTTGTCCAGGGTGATGACTCGCGTCACCAGTTCTTCACCATGGGCCGTACGCTTCTCATCCACCCGAACCGCAAACTGCTTGGCGTTTACATCCGGCACCAGTTTTACCGTGCTGCCATTTTGCACCGCAGCAAACCCGTTCACACTGAGTACGCCAAGGAACAGCTCATACACTTCGGGAGCGGTAAGCGCCTTGCTGGAAATGACCGTGATACTGCCTTTGACGCGCGGGTCCACCACAAAGTTCTTGCCGGTAATTTCCGCAACCTCGGTGACCAGCGCCGAAATATCCGCATCCTTGAGATTGACCTTCCAGGTCCGCGCCGCATGCACCGGCGCGCTCAGCACCAGCAAGAGACTGGCCGCAACAATAGGTTTAAGAACAGCACGCATCATGTTTTTTCTTCTTCAGAACTTCCGTTCAACCGTTACGATCTGGCCACCACGCTGTATTTCCACGCGTGCCGTTCCCCCGTTTTTCAACTCTTCCAGCAACTGCCGGTCGGCCTGGACATTCCCCAGCGGCCGCCCGTTGACACTCAATAACCGGTCACCGGGCTGCAAGCCCGCCGCCTGGCGAACCTCTTCCGGCGTATCCTTGCTGACCTCATAGCCCCGGCCACCAGCACGCAATCCCATCTCCTGAAGAAAGCTGAGCGGCGACCGAGTCATTGCCTCTGCCGCGTCAGCCACCAGTGTGCGTACATTGGCAGCAGATCCCGCAATCGGCACTAGCGCCGAACCCGACGCATGAGGTGCCGCTGCCGAAGGTTCCCCACCCAGCAAATTCGTCTTCTCGAACCGCAACACTTCGGTAGAGCCGTTGCCTCGACGAAGCAGGATGCGGTCCTCGAAAACAGCCTCCAGGGTTGCACCACCGGGCAGGCTTTCATTCACCCGGTACAGTATCCCGGACTGGGCACTGGGCTCCGCCACTATCGCGCTGGAGTTTTCCGGATCCACACTGACAAACACCCCCGCCAGACGCAATTGCAGACTGGTATCCGGCGCATTTGCCTGCGCTGCGGTCGCCGCCGGCGCCTGCCCAAACAGATTGAATCCCGACAACCGCGATGTATCGACAGCCGGTGCGGCCCGCTTTGCTGGCGCCTCCGGCAGTGACTGCAACATTGCATCATCATGGCCACTCAACAGCCAGGTCAGCCCTGCCAATGCCCAGGCCATCCAGAGCACGGCCAGAACACGCACAGCCTTTCCGGCCGCTCCCAGCAAGTGCGCTCTACTGCTCTCGTTTCCCAATTGGCTCAACACCTGTCACGTCACCTGCGCGAACGCTCGTGCGCCCGTTCTTTGTATGCGGTTTCCGGCAACTCCGCCAGCTACCGGAATAATGCCACAGCCTGTGGCCAGACTGATGACAATTACTGTAGTCCGTTACCCACCCCCCGCGTGGTCACCACCACCGCGTCAGGATCCCCGCCACTGCTACGATAGGCCGGGTTGTAACGCAGCAACCGCTCCCGCAACTGCGTCTCCACCTGCCCGTCCGGCAGCAGGCGCAGCAATGCCAACCCCTGGCCGCTATCCGCCTCCGACATCGTCAGCACCAGTATCTCGCCGTCAAGCTGTGGAGCTATCCGTAACGGCGGCAGTACCGCCTGCTGCACCTGGCCATCCAGCAAAAACCGGACAGACCCTCCGCCCCACAACAGCTGCCCTCCGGCGGCAGTCCATGCTCCGGTTTTCCGGCCTGCCCGCGCCACTTCAAGTCCTTCCGCACGCAGCACGCCAGGCAACTGCCACCCGGGCGGCAACAGCCCCTGCACCAGCGTTGCCGGCACCTCACCCTGTAACTGGCGAACTTCCAGAGCATTCCAGCCCAGCGCCACCTTGCCGGTCAAAGGCGCCGCACCCTCCGAGCGGATATCCGCCTGAGCCCTTCCCGTCAACAATCGCCATGGCGTCAGCTGCCAGGACAACAGCCCCTGGGCATCCCCCTGCAACCAGACCATCTGGCCCCGCCATAGCGTCCCCCCCCAGGCGGTCACCTGCAACGCAGGCGACGAGGGCAATGCTTTTTGCAGGAGACTGGCCGGCGCCCGCAACAACAATGCAACCAGCAGTGCACCGAGGCCAAGCAATATCCAGGGCGTCAATCCATCCCGAAGCCCCGTAGCGTGCACAGTATCCGACATAAAAAAGAGCTCTCCGTTGCATTCAGGGTGCCACACCATGTGGCCAGTAAAACCGCGAAAGAAATAGTGGCAGTTACCGAATGCCACCGCATTGCGGCAAAGGGTTCTTTATAATGCGCCCGATTTCAAAAGGCGAGCCTGCTCGCAACAACATCCCGGGAGACTCCATGACCGCCTCAGTTTTTCGTCCGGCCCTTGTACTTGCACTCGCCCTGCCCCTGTCCGCCACCGCCTTTGAAAGCATTGAAGGCGACCAGCTTGGCACCCCTGCCGCCGGCGGCAGCGGTGGCATCAGCGCCGCCATTGATGGCCGCAGCGGCAATACCGACCGGGAGGATTATACGGTTGGTGGCCGCCTGCACTATCAGGCTCGTGATACCGGAATGTTTCTCGTGACCGAGCACAGCCGCGGCAAGGCCAGTGACACCGAAATCGAAGACAATACCTGGGCGCACGCCCACTATCGCGACGAGTTCCAGCGCGGCCTGGCGGCCGAGGCCTTTGTGGATCATCTCGTCGATGATTTCCGCCTGCTAGACAGCCGCACCCAGCTCGGTGCGGGGGTTCGCTTCACCCTTGCCTACACTGAAAACGAGCGTGCCGTGCATGCCGGAGTTGGTGTGCTGCATGAATGGGAAGACCAGGCCGGCACCGACGAGCATTACTGGCGGCTCAACACCTATGTGAGCTACAAGCGCCAGCTCAACCCCCAGTCCCGCGTGGTCTTCAACCTGCTCTACCAGCCCAGCCTGGATGACAGCTCCGATCACCTGGTCACTGCCGAGCCAGCCGTGATCGTCTCGCTCGCCCAGCACCTCGACCTCAAGCTGGGCATCAAGTTCCAGCACGACACTGACGCGCCAAACGCGATTGATCAGGATGACACCCGCTATGTG
>CAYGBB010000110.1:0-1241 GCA_964347985.1 uncultured Moraxellaceae bacterium | reverse complement strand
AGGCAGGACAGACATAAAAAAGCCGCGAGGAATCGCGGCTTTTTTATGTCCCAGGTATCACTTGACCAGGAAATTTTCCAGCTTCCCGCCATGATTCAGGACTTCCTGCAACCAGCGCGGGCTTTTGCCGCGACCCGACCAGGTCTGGGTGTGATCCTTGGGGTTGCGATACTTCACCGGTACCGGCTTCTTTTCCTTCACGACCTTTTTCGCCTTGCCGGCCTGCAGGCCCAGCAACTCCTCGACACTCATGCCCACGTCAGCGGCAATCTTCTCGATTTCAGCCTTGGCACTGCTCACGGCCTCCTGCTGCTTGCGGCCAATCAGTTCATGCGCCTGCGCAATCAACGCCTCAAGTTCCGGAACGGTCAGGCCTTCAAGATCAATTTTCATGCTGTGTTCCTACTAATGTCTCATGCACAAACGCGCGCATGACAATGCGGCCCGCACTCTAAGTCAGCCTGCAGGACGAGGCAATCCGTAAAAAGCTTCATTTCAAACCATCCGACGGGCAAAGTAGCGTGATGCCAACCCCATCCGACCATCCCCACCTCGTCGATGAGCTGCTCATTGATGCCGAACCTCAGGAACCACCTGCACCCGGCCGTGGGCGCGAAGCCCTCTGGCTGCTGCTCGCCCTCGTGCTGGTCGCCATCAATCTGCGCCCGGCGTTGTCCAGCCTGGCCCCGGTATTACGACAGGTGCAAGCCTCGCTGGGCCTGAGCGGCACCAGTGCAGGCCTGCTCACCACCCTGCCGGTGCTTTGTCTCGGACTGTTTGCCCCGCTGGCTCCTCGTCTGGCCCAGCGTCTCGGTACCGAGAAAACCGTGCTGTGGGTGTTGCTGCTGCTCGGAGTCGGCGTGATCCTGCGCGGACTGTTTGGCACCACCGGCATGTTCGCAGGAACGGTACTCAGCGGCGCCAGCATCGGCATCATCGGTGTGCTGCTACCCGGCATCGTCAAGCGCGAGTTCCCGGGCAAGGCCGACATCATGACGGGGGTCTACACCATGGCGCTCTGCTTCGGTGCAGCCATTGCCTCCGGAGCCACCGTGCCACTGGCCCGGAGCCTCAACAGCTGGCCCCTGGCCCTGGCCTTCTGGGCACTGCCGGCGCTGATTGCCGCCATCGCCTGGTACCCGCAGCTGCGCCGCTCGCATCCGCATGCCGCACCCGCCATTGCCGTTCACTCACTCTGGCGCGACCGCCTCGCCTGGCAGGTGACCCTCTACATGGGGCTG
>CAYGBB010000109.1:0-6696 GCA_964347985.1 uncultured Moraxellaceae bacterium | reverse complement strand
TCTGCACACCGGTAAACCCGGCTTTTTTGGCAATCGCCGCGGTTTGACCGTAACGCTTGATCAATTCCTCGATTTCATTTTCAGTCAGTGCCCGCGGCGTGGAAAAGAAACGTGACAGCTCCTTGCCGAATGGAATCGCCGAAGGCGCCACGGTTTCACGGTTCAGGCCCTTGGGTGCCTGCTTGCCGGGATGATTGATCTGCATCCACAACTGGGTGCCGTTTTTGGTGCCGGCGGCAGCCCACTGCTGCAACAGGGCCAGATCGCTTTCGTCCTCGATCGCCACGTTGTTGGGTTCACCCAGTGCGCGCCGGTCAATCATGACGTTACCGGTGATCAGAAGGCCAACGCCGCCAGTTGCCCAGCGCTCATAAAGACGCGGCAAGCCTGCGGTCATGTGGTTGTCTGTCGTGCCCAGCGCCTCGCTCATGGCCGACTTGCCAATGCGATTCTTGATGACACTGCCATTCGGCAAGGTGAAGGGCTGTGACAGGGTCTGGGAAGGCTCAAGACGGACAGGTTCGGAAACGGCATTCATGGAGAGCTCCAGGCAGAATCAGGATGAACGGACGCTATCCAACATTTCGATACTTGTCAAACAATCAATATATGGCACAATAGGCTTCTGTTCCTGTGAACATGGCAATCCAAAGGACATATCCATGATCCGTCATCGCCTTCCCGATCTTGACCGGCTGGCCCGTGCCTTCAAGGCGCTGTCCAACCCCAATCGCCTGGCCATCTATCTGGAAGTCCTGCAGCAGACACGCCTGGAAGTGAAAAGCTGCGGCCTTTCCCATTTGATCGACCGGCTGGATATCGGCGCCCCCACCGTGTCTCATCACACCAAGGAACTGGTGGATGCCGGACTGATCACGGTGCAACGCGAAGGCCGCTTTATTCGCTGCACGCCGGATGAATCCATGCGCGAGGTACTGCACCGGTTTTTTGCGCGCGACACCGACTCTGCCAGGTAATTTTTCATGTCCCTGAAAGTACACCATCTGAACTGCGGCACCATGTGCCCCGTTTGCTCCAGACTTCTGAACGGCCAGGGTGGCTGGCTGGAGCCGGCGCAACTCGTGTGCCATGTGCTGCTCATTGAAACGCCAAAGGATGGCCTGGTACTGGTCGATACGGGCATTGGTACGCATGAAGTAAATGATGTGGCCCGCATGGGCAAGGCATTCGTCTCCATGGCGCGCCCACTGCTGGATTTCCATGAAACGGCGCTGGCACAGGTGCAGCGGCTTGGCTTTCAGGCATCTGATGTGCGCCATATCGTGATGACGCACATGGACCTGGACCATGCGGGGGGCCTGCCGGACTTCCCGGAGGCCAACGTGCATATCTTCGCGCCCGAATATGTGGCGGCCATTAACCCGAGCTTTCGCGAAAGAGCCCGTTATCTGCCGGCACAGTGGATGCATAGCCCACGCTGGAAAATCCATGAGGCCGGTGGTGAAGAATGGTACGGCTTTCAAAGCATGCGGCCATTAGCCGGGATTACGGAAGACATCCTGATGGTGCCGCTGGTGGGCCACACCCGTGGCCATACGGGTGTGGCGGTTCGTACCAACAAGGGCTGGAAACTGCACTGTGGCGATGCCTATTTCTTTCATGGCCAGATGAACCCCAGCCATCCGTATACCACGCCGGGAATGGGTGTTTTTGAAAGGCTGACCCAGACTGATTCACGCGCGCGGCTGCGCAATCAGGAGCGTCTGCTGGACCTGGTGCGACACAGTGGCCGTGAAGTCGAGGTTTTCTGTGCGCACGATGTGGTGGAATACAATCGCTACGTGTAATCGCCAGTCAACGCAAAACATCATGCAGTACACAAAAAAATGCCGGCGGTTGCCGGCATTTTTGTTTCTGCGAAAAATCAGAATTCGCGGCGCTGCAATTGTTGCAGGGCCACCCCCATGCGGGCTTCCAGATCACGTGACAGGGTACGGGCATCACGGCCACCAACCTCTTCCGGGGGCAGCACAAGAATATCCACCACCATGCGATGCCCTTTCAGGATATCGATGGCATGCGACAGGAATTCGTCATCCCCGATAAAGGGAGCATGCGGGTGCAAGGCATCGTGTTCGTCGCGGTAGCAGACCAGCACCGGCTGTATGGGCACCTGTGTTTTCACGGCCGCACCAAACAGTTTGTGAAAAAATCGTTTGAGCTTGCTGCCATCGGTGGTGGTGCCCTCGGGAAAGAAAAGCACATCGCGCCCTTCGTCGAGATGATGGGCCAGCTGGTTTTCGACCTGCCCTGCATCACCCGAGCCACGCTGGATGAACAGGGTACCGGCCACCTTGGCCAGCCACCCCACGACGGGCCACCGGGCAACTTCTGCCTTGGAGAGAAAGTGCACGGGAAAATGCGACCCCAGCACAGGGATATCCAGCCAGGAGACATGATTGGATACCCACAGGGCATGGCGCTGCAGCGGTTCGCCATGCACCTGAATATCCAGATTGAGAATGTTGCAGAAACGGCGGCACCACCAGCGGATCACCGGGCGCTGCCAGGGCTGGTACTGCACGAATGCGGCCCCGCAACCGACCGCCAGTACCGCGCCTTCCACCAGATGTATGGCCAGGCGTACCGAGCGGTAATACAGGCGAAACTTTACGCGGAGCGATTCGCTGCTGGGTGATGCCACATTCATTCGCCTGTTTTTACGGCTGATGTTGCGCCGGTCATTCAGCGCGGCGAAGGCCACCTCATCGCTTGAGTCGGTGAACATCAGCCGGCCTTGAGAAATCGCTGTGCGTAACGCCCGCTCAACATGCCGACATCCAGCAGAACAAAGACATCGGCGCAATTGAACTCCGGGTCCCAGCAGGCCTCGCCACCGATACGGCAACCCATGCGCAGGTAGGCCTTCAGCAGGGGCGGCAGGCTGGCACTTGTCGCGGACTCGGGAGCATCGATGCTCAATCCCCGGTGCGGTGCGACGCGCAGCTCGTTTTCAACGAAGTAGCGCTCACGAAGTTCCGGCATGATCGCCGCGAAATTGTGACCACCATCGCGAAGGCTGATGCTAGCGCACCCCAGCAGATAACTGAAATCATTGCGCATCAGATGGTCGGCCAGTGCCGACCAGAGTACGGTGATTGCGGCCCCGGAACGGTAGTCGGCATGGACACAGGTTCGTCCGATCTCCAGCACCCGCCCTGGCAAACGCTCAATTTTCTTCAGGTCAAATTCATGGGCCGAGTAAAACCCGCCAGCACGCTGTGCCTGGTCGCCACATAGCAGACGCGTGGTGGCAATCAACAGGCCATTGGCCACATCGTACACATTGAGATGATCGCAATACGGATCAAAGGAATCCCGGTCGAGCCCTTCCGGATCGTCAAAACTGACGCCATACTCCTGGCCGAATACCATGGCACGCAATGCCTGTGCCTGTCGCAGCTCGCTCTCATCACGTGCAAAGCGGGCTTCGAGCCTGGGCTTGCTCCGGACCGGGGCAATGTCCGGTACCAGGGTCACGTTCTTCTCATTCTGATTCAGGGCCTGCGCCTGCATCGTTCCGTCCTCTTGTCTTTGGATTCTTGTCTCAAGGTCATGGCCGTCATATTTGACAAGCGGCATTGAGAAGACGTGACGGATCGATGAATCTTTTAAGACAGGGTTTGCCTTAACACAGGCGATGGTTTCCAATTTGCCCCCTGAAACCGGGCAAGACTGACCATGGAATATCTGCTTTATCTGGGTGTGGGGGCCGTTGCCGGCCTGCTGGGCGGCCTGCTGGGAATTGGCGGCGGGCTGGTGATTGTGCCGTTTCTGGTGTTCAGCTTTCAGGCACAGAAGTTTGCCCCGGAAGTGGCCACGCACATGGCAATTGCCACCTCACTGGCCACCATCATTTTTACGTCGATCAGCTCGGTAAAGGCACATCATGAACGGGGTGCCGTGCGCTGGGATCTGGCTCGCCTGCTGGTACCGGGGATTGTGCTGGGAACGCTGCTGGGGGCACAGATTGCCCACCTGCTGCCGGGCCGTACCCTGCAACTGATCATCGGGATATTTGCCCTGGTGATGTCATTGCAGATGTTTCTGGACTGGAAGCCAGGCGGTGACAAGACAGCAACCCTTCCCGGCTCTCGCGGGCTGCTTGCTGCCGGGGGTGTTATCGGACTGGCCTCTGCCCTGTTCGGGATTGGCGGGGGGAGTTTGACGGTGCCCTGGCTCAGTTATCACGCCGTACGCATGCAGGAGGCCGTGGCCACCTCATCGGCTTGTGGCCTGGCGATTGCCCTGGCGGGCACACTGGGATTCATTATTGTGGGCTGGAATACGGAAAATCTGCCCTCGGGGGCGCTGGGCTATGTCTATCTGCCGGCCTTTGTGGGGATCAGCGTGACCAGCATTATCTTTGCCCGGCTGGGTGTGCGCCTGGCTCACCACTTGCCTGCCGCCACCCTGAAGAAGGTATTCGCTGGATTACTGGTGATTGTGGGTGCCCAGTTCATTCTGGGCGTCTACTAGTCTGGCAGTACTAGTCAGGGGGGGCAGTCAGGGAGTGGATTAGTCCAGGGCAGAGACAGCCGCCACGGCAACCTCATTTCCCTTGAAACGGACATCACAGACGTACTGGCTGGCTTTGCCATACACCAGAGACACGCCTTTCTGGCTTTCGAAAGCTGTCGCTTCACCCAGCTCACCGGAAATGCGGGACAGCACATTCTGTACCGACTGACCAGGTTTGGTGGCCGCACAGAATGACAGGGCACGGGTTTCTGCCTGGGACTGGCCTACAAAGGCGTACAGGCTGGCCGCGGCAAAGGCAAAGCCGGCGGCAATAGCCACTTTGGGGGCGAGCGTCTTGAATGTATTCATGTCGTTTTTTCCTTCTTTTTCAGGGCTGGGCTACTCACCCGACTGGCCAATAGGCAGCAGACCCGACTGGTCAGACCCTGATGACGACATGGTTATAGCCCCAAAATCCGGGCAAGAGAACTGCCGAGTCGACCAACGGTAGTCCCTTCTGCCCATTAGCGAGTGTTTACCCGGTGTTTCTCAGCCCTGCCGCAATGCCGGCGATGGTGACCATCAGCGCCTGATCAAAGACATGAACACCCTCTCCGGCCTTGCGGCGGCGCATCATCAGCTCGGCCTGCAGGAGGTGCAACGGCTCTATGTACGGGGTACGTACGTTGATAGAGCGCCGCAACACGGGATTGCTGGCCAGCAAGGGCCGGCCGTCATTCACGCGTAACAGGGCATCAATGGTGACCTGCAATCGCCGCCGCAACTCAGCACCCAATTCCTGCAGCGCCTCATCGCCATTCGCCAGCCGCGCTTCGTAGGAGGCCACAATGGAGGCATCGGCCTTGGCCAGCACCATTTCGAGCATGTCCAGCACGGCATTGAAATAGGGCCACTCCCGTGCCATCTCATGCAGAAGCGCCTCCTTGCCACCATCCATCGCCGTATTAAGGGCGCGCCCCGTACCCAGCCAGGCCGGCAACATGAGACGAACCTGTGTCCATGCGAATACCCAGGGAATCGCGCGCAGGGATTCGATGCCCCCCTGCAGCTTGCGCTTGGCCGGTCGTGAACCCAGCGGCAGCATCTGCAACTCTGTTTCCGGGGTAACGGTGCGGAGATAACGCACAAAATCCGGGGTATCCCGAACGGTTTCACGGTAGACCGCCAGCGACACATCGGTCATTTCATGCATGAGCGCGCGCCATTCTTTCCGCGGGGCGGGTGGCGGCAGCAAGGTGGCTTCCAGCGTTGCCGAGGCATACAAGTCCAGATTACGGATGGCGATACCGGTCATGCCGAACTTGAAGCGAATCATTTCGCCTTGCTCGGTCACGCGGATGGAGCCATTCACAGAACCCGGTGGCTGTGACAGCAGGGCCTGATGTGCCGGTGCCCCGCCCCGGCTGACCGATCCGCCCCGGCCATGGAACAGGGTAAGCTTGATGCCGTAACGCCCCGCCACTTCGGTCAATGCTTCCTGTGCGCGGTACTGCGCCCAGTTGGCCGTGAGAAAACCGGCATCCTTGGCGGAATCGGAGTACCCGATCATGATTTCCTGATGGCCCGCTATCGCGTCGCGATACCAGGGAATCGCGAGCAACGCTTCCAGACACGCGGCGGCGCCATCCAGATCATCCAGGGTTTCGAACAGGGGAACGACACGCAACAAACGCGGCATTTCTGCTTTCTGCTGCAGCAACATCACGGCCAGTACATCGCTTGGCTGCTCTGCCATCGAAATCACGTAGGCACCCAGCGAATCCGAGGGTTGTGCAGCCAGTTCACGAAAGGTGGCAAGTACCTCCTGTACCTCTGCGGAATGCAGCGGATGATCCGGCACTGCTTGCGGGTGTTCGGGAAGCAATGGCCGTGGATTCTGCAACTCCTGTACAAGGAATGCCTGGCGGGTTGCTTCATCCCACCCGGCATACGAGCCCAGCCCCAGGTACCGGGTAATGGCATCGAGGGTGTCGGTGTGGCGGGTGGACTCCTGTCGCACGTCCAGCTTGAGCAGCTCCACGCCAAAGCAGGCGAGCCGACGCATGACATCCATTAATCGCCCATTCGCCACGTCTTCCATGCCGCAGGCCAGCAGGGAGTCGTAACACAGCTGTAATGGCGCCAGTAACTCGCTAGAGTGGTGATACACATCCTGATCATCGGCCTGTTCATGACGCAGGCGCGCATCCAGCC
>CAYGBB010000108.1:0-6747 GCA_964347985.1 uncultured Moraxellaceae bacterium | reverse complement strand
ACGGGCATCAAGCAGGTTGAAGGTGTGCGAGGCCTTGACCACCATTTCATAGGCCGGCAGCGGCAACTTTTTTTCCATCAGCGAATTGGATTCGCTTTCGTAGAAATCGAACAGCTCGAACAACTTCGGCACGTTGGCATGCTCGAAATTGAAGGTCGACTGCTCGACTTCGTTCTGGTGGAAAACATCGCCATAGGTGACCGGGCGCTTGTTGCCCTCGGCATCGGGCACGCCTTCGGCCCAGATCAGGTCGTACACGGAGTCGACGCCCTGCAGGTACATGCACAGACGCTCAAGGCCGTAGGTGATTTCACCGGTGACCGGATAGCACTCGACGCCACCGACCTGCTGGAAGTAGGTGAACTGGGTGACTTCCATGCCGTTCAGCCAGACTTCCCAGCCCAGACCCCAGGCGCCCAGCGTCGGGGACTCCCAGTTGTCTTCGACAAAGCGCACATCGTGCACGGTGGTGTCGATGCCGAGCAGGCGCAGTGATTCGAGGTAGAGGTCCTGGATGTTGGCCGGCGATGGCTTCAGCACCACCTGGAACTGGTAGTAGTGCTGCAGGCGGTTGGGGTTCTCGCCGTAGCGACCGTCGGCAGGCCGGCGGCTGGGCTGTACATAGGCCGCGTTCCACGTTTCCGGGCCGATGGCGCGCAGGAAGGTGGCGGTGTGGAAGGTACCGGCACCCATTTCCATGTCGTAGGGCTGGATGACGACACAGCCCTGGCTGGCCCAGAAGTTCTGGAGCTTGAGAATCAGGTCCTGAAAAGTCAGGCCTGCAGCAATCGCGTTAGCCACGGAGGGCTCCCCTCGAAACGAATCAAAGCGGCGAGTATAACGGGAAGGCCGTGCGGCGACAGCACGCGATCAGCCGGCAATGACGGGAGGGAGAGGAAAATGTCGGGAGTGGAAAAACAGCGTTGCCCCTGGTGTGGCACCGACCCGCTGTATGTGGCCTATCACGATACGGAATGGGGGGTGCCCTCCCGGGATGACCGCCACCTGTTCGAGATGCTCTGTCTGGAAGGGCAGCAGGCGGGCCTGTCGTGGATTACCGTGCTGAAAAAACGGGAGAACTACCGCCGGGTTTTCTTCCGCTTTGATCCGCGCAAGGTGGCACGCATGACGGATGCTGATTGCGAGGCCCTGCTGCAGGATGCGGGCATCATCCGCCACATCGGCAAACTCACGGCGATCCGGGACAACGCCATTGCCACGCTGGCCGTGCAGAAGGAGTTTGGCAGCCTGGCCGCCTATGTCTGGTCGTTTGTGCAGGACCGGCCGGTGCGGAACCGGGTACGGGACTACCGGCAGGCGCCCGCCTCCACCGCGGTGTCGGATGCCCTGGCCAAGGACCTGAAGAAGCGCGGCTTCCGCTTTGTCGGCACCACCACGGTGTACGCCTTCATGCAGGCGGTGGGGATGGTGGATGACCATGAAACCGGCTGCTTCCGTCATGGCCTCGCTGAATGAGGACGGCTTGCGCCAGATCATTTTGCCAGCCGGGTTTCAGCATGATGCTGGACAGATACACCCACGTAATGGAGATCTACATGATTCCTGAGCACCACAGCCTGCTGCGCGACTTTCCCGAGCACCATGACCGTATCAAGGAGCTGAAGCAGGGCGACAGCCATTTCAGCCGTCTGTATGACGAGTACCACGTGATCGACGACAAGATCTACCGTTCGGAAATTCAGCAGGAGGTGCTGAGTGACGAGCATGCAGACACGCTGAAAAAAGAGCGTGCCCTGCTCAAGGACAAGCTCTGGGCAATGATTGGCGAGCCGGCCTGACGATCAACCGGCGGAGCCGCCCGGCTCCGCCGCTTTCATTCCCCCTCAAGCGGCATCAGCACCCAGAGAATCAGGTAGACGATGATGCCGGGAAAGGCGGCACTGAACAGCGACACCAGCACAAAGATGATACGAAGCACGGTGACATCAAAACCATAGTGTCTGGCGATACCGCCAAGAACTCCCCCCAGCATCTTGTCCTTGCGGGAACGCGTCAGTTTCTTTTCTTCGCTCATGATCCAGTTACTCCTGAGGCAATGGCCGGGTTTCATGCAGAGACAGGTTTCTTGCGCAGCTCACGAACAACCCCGATACCCAGCGTGATCACGGTGAGAGGGATCACGAACCACAGCATGGCGACATTCAGCGAGTGAAGGGCCGGCGTCTGTTGGGCCGTCAAAACCAGATATAGCGTATAGGCGATGTAATAGCCAAACAACATGGCGCCATTGCCACGGGTAATGATGCGGCCGACAAAGAAGATGGGCAGGCAGGCGGCGGCAACGGCAATCATCACCGGGATGTCGAACTGGATGGCGGTTTCGGCCACGCGGATGCCTTCCGGGGAAACGATGGAGGCCAGGCCCAGCACACAGAAAATATTGAAGATATTGCTGCCCACCACATTGCCAACGGCAATGTCACGCTCACCGCGCAGTGCCGCCGTGATGCTGGTGGCGACCTCGGGCAGTGACGTGCCGGCGGCAACAATGGTGAGGCCGATGACGAGCTCGCTGACACCAAGCCCGCGTGCAAACATGACGGCGCCATCCACCAGCCATTTTGAGCCGATCACCAGCATGGCCAAACCCAGTAGCAGATAGCCGATGTTTTTCGCCCAGTGCGGGTGCTCGTCTGTTTTGACGGTCACCTCCACACCTTCCCGGTACTCGGCCTTGACGGCAGCGGATTCCTTGCGCGAGTGGCGAATCAGGAAAGCGGTATAGAGAACTATGCCACCGAACAGGATCAGGCCGTCCACATGGCTGAGGGTGTGATCCAGCGACAGCAGCAGCAGCAGTACCGAGGCCGCGATCATGATGGGCACATCGAGGCGGATCAGTTGTTGCTGCACCGCGAGCGGAATGATCAGTGCTGAAATGCCGAGAATGAACAGGACATTGAAGATGTTGCTGCCCACGACATTGCCGATGGCAATGTCGGCCTGCCCATTCCAGGCAGAGGCAATGCTGACGGCCAGCTCGGGGGCGCTGGTGCCGAACGCGACCACGGTCAGTCCGATCACCAGCGGGGAGATGCCGAAGGCGCTGGCGAGTTGTGCCGCGCCATTGACCAGGAAATCTGCCCCAAACGTTAGCAGCACCAGCCCGACGATGAACAGGCTTAGCGTTATCAGGTCCATCATTCTGTTCCGTGTGAGTGTGGGGACATACAAACAAAAAAGCCGTCAGCGGGCAAGCGGACGGCTTTTGTGTCAGACGATCACGTCAGGCCAGTCAGGCGGCAACCGGATTGCGGGTGCCGGATTTCCCGGGCAAGGACATGCGGAGAATCCGCATCACGACCGTGCTGAACTGTCGGCTCAGTGAGCCGGTGTTATAGGGCAGGTTGTAGCGGGCACACAGTGCACGTACTTCCACGGCAATCTCGCCATAGCGGTTGGCAGGGAGGTCGGGGAACAGGTGATGCTCGATCTGGTGACTGAGGTTGCCCGACAGGACATGGAACAGTTTCCCGCCTTCGATGTTGCACGAACCGAGCAACTGGCGCACATACCATTCCCCTTTTGTTTCGTTGCGGGTTTCCTCTTCTGCAAACATGGCGACCTGGTCGGTGAAGTGGCCGCAGAAAATGATGACGAAGGCCCAGATGTTACGGATGACATTGGCGGCAAGATTGCCAAGCAGCACCGTGGTGAAAATCGGCCAGGCCAGTAACGGGAAAATGACAAAGTCCTTGAGGCCTTGCCGGCCCATCTTGCGCATTGACTGCCAGAAGTGTGGACGCACATCTTCCCAGGAGCGTTCGCCACTGCGGACGCGATCCATTTCCAGATCATGCATGGCTACGCCCCACTCGAAAATCAGCATCATGAGGAAAGCGCGCACCGGCTGGAACAGGTGCTTCACTTTCCATGGCTGTTCGTCGCTCATGCGCAGGATGCCATAACCGATATCGCGGTCCTTGCCGATGATGTTGGTGTAGGTGTGATGGATGAAGTTATGCGAGTGACGCCACTGGTCACCGGGGCAGGCGATGTCCCATTCGAAATGACGGCCGCGCAGTTCCGGATCGTTGGTCCAGTCAAACTGGCCGTGCATGATGTTGTGACCGATTTCCATGTTGTCGAGAATTTTTGACAGGCTGAGCAGTGCCACCCCGAGTGCAAAGGCGACGGGATTAAAACCCATGAAAAGGAAAAGGCGTCCAGCAACTTCGGCAATGCGCTGCAGCCGTATCAGGCGACGAATATAAGCAACATCGTTGGTGCCGAGGTCGGCACGTACACGATTACGCAAGGCATCGAGTTCGTTTGCAAAGGCATCACTTTGCTGGCGTGACAAGCGATAGGCAGATGGTGTGGCCAATGAGTGGGTCATTCCTTCACCCTTTTTAATTGTTTTTATTTTTGTGGTTGGCGCCAGTGTCATTGGCATTTCCGGCCATGTGGCCGGAAATGCAAAACGCCCGCTCCATGAGGAGCGGGCGCCGAATAACGCTGCGTAAACCATTATGCCATAGCGGGCGTTGAACTCTTGCCACCGTTCGGCAGGGAAAGCCGGAAAATGCGCTTCACGACGGCACCAAACTGGGTGCTGAGCGAGCCGGTGTTGTAAGGCAGGCCATATTTTTCACAGATGGCTTTTACTTCAACAGCCATTTCCGCATAGCGGTTGCCAGGGATGTCCGGAAACATGTGGTGCTCGATCTGGTGGCTAAGATTACCGGACATGATGTGGAACCACTTGCCACCTTCAATGTTGCCGGAACCCAGCAGCTGGCGCACATACCATTCTGCCTTGGTTTCGTTCTCGCATTCTTCTTCCGTGAACATCGCCACGTCTTCGGTGAAGTGTCCGCAGAAAATGATCACGAAAGCCCAGATATTGCGGATGATGTTGGCGATGGCATTGCCGACCAGCACCGGCAGGAAAAACGGACCGGCGAGCAACGGGAAGGCGACATAATCCTTGAGGATCTGGCGGCCGCCTTTTTTCATGATCTGCTTGAACATCGGCTTGAGATCCGAGAACTTGCGTTCACGCGTCAGCAGCTTTTCGGTTTCCAGATCGTGCAGGGCCACGCCCCACTCGAAAAACACCATAAGCAGGAAGGCATAGACAGGCTGTGCCAGTGTGGCCGGTGTCCAGGGCTGGCTGTCATCCATGCGCAGGATGCCGTAACCGACATCGCGGTCCTTGCCGACGATATTGGTGAAGGTGTGGTGCATGTAGTTGTGCGAATGACGCCACTGGTCACCGGGGCAGGCGGTATCCCACTCGAACTTGCGGCCGCGCAGTTCCGGATCATTGGTCCAGTCGTACTGGCCATGCATGATGTTGTGGCCGATCTCCATGTTGTCGAGAATCTTGGACACCCCGAGTGCGCCCACACCCACGGCCCAGGCCAGCGGATTCACGATGCCGGCATAAATCGCGGCACGGCCACCGATTTCGAGACGACGCTGCAGGCGGATGATGCCCTTGATGTAGTCCACATCCTTCTGGCCGAGGTCGGCACGAATGCGCTCGCGCAGGGCTTCGATTTCGGCACCGAAATTCTCGGTATCGATCTTGCTGAGGTGACGACCAATGACACGGGCTGCGTTCATGTTGCTCATTTGCTTTCTCCTTTTCCCTTCCGGGATATACCGGGGCGTGCCCCGGCATGAAAAACTTAAAGTTCGATGGTGACGGGCGTGACAGGCACGCTCACGCAGATGGCGATGTCTTCTTCGCCGGCACCGGAAATTTCGCCGGTGCGGATATCACGGACCTGGCCGGCCAGTTTGCGGCAGGTGCAGGTGCGGCAGATGCCCTGGCGGCAACCGGCATTCGGTGTCAGGCCGGCGGCTTCGGCGGTATCGAGAATGGTGCGGTTGGACGGTGCCGTGCTGGTGACATCGCTGTCGGCAAAGCGCACGGGCTGGCCTTCACCATCAGCGGCGACTGGCAGCGTCACGGCCTGGAAGCGCTCCAGCGTCAGGCGGCCATACTGGTCGGCATTGCTCCAGTGCTGCTCCACGGCGCTAATCAGCCCGGACGGACCACAGACATAGGCATTGGCGGCAGTGATGTCGGTGCCGATGGCCTTGAGGTGGGCAGCGGTGAAGTGGCCATAAAGGGCGCCCTCTTCCTTGCTGCGCGTGGTCGCCAGTTGCAGCGTCAGGTTCGGGTATGTCGCTGCCAGCGTTTTGAAATGCTGCAGGAAAATCGCTTCCGGTGAGGCCGGCACGTAATAGAGAATGTCGACCCGGCCCTGATGGCCTTCGGCCACCAGTTGATCTACCAGCGCACGGATTGGCGTAATGCCGCTGCCGCCAGCAATGAACAGGAAGGGCTTGCTGCGGTCGGCGGGCAGGACAAAGTCGCCAACGGGCTTGCCCAGCTCGACAATGTCGCCAGCCCAGACCGATTCGTTGGCCCATGCCGAGACGATGCCGGCGTCGTGTGCCTGGATGGTGACGACCGGGCAACCGCCCTCAATGCCGGAGACGGTGAAGCAACGGGTGTGGCGACGGCCGTTGATGGCTACAGTAAAGGGTACATACTGCCCCGGCACATGACCGGCCCAGCGATGATTCGGTGCCAGCACCAGCGACACGGCGCGGCCGGTTTCCTGGCGCACGGTCTTGACGGTGGCCTTGATGGCCGTGCCGCCAACCTGCGGGGCCAGAAACTCGAGGTAGCTTTCAGCGCGGTGAGGCCAGGTGAGCACCTGGGCCAGCGGGCTCTTGAGGGCGCGGTCGATGAGGTTCAGCATCGCG
>CAYGBB010000107.1:0-6767 GCA_964347985.1 uncultured Moraxellaceae bacterium | reverse complement strand
AGCACGCCCTGTGCAAGGGTGACTTCAAGAACAACGTGAACGAGCAGCCGGGTTCTGCCTCGGTGGTGCAGTCGGTTGCCACCTCGATCAACGGTATCGGCTACTCTGGTATTGGCTACAAGACCTCTGGCGTGCGCGCGGTGCCGCTCAAGGGTTCGGATGGCGAGTTCCATGAGGCCAACGAAAAGAACGCGCTGAGCGGCAAGTATCCGCTGGCCCGTTTCCTTTATGTGTACGTGAACAAGGCACCGAACAAGCCGCTGCGTCCGGTCGATGCCGAATTCCTGAAGCTGGTGCTGTCCAGGCAGGGTCAGGAAATTGTGGAAAAGGACGGCTATATTCCGATGCCATCCTCGGAAGTTAAGAAGATCCGTACCAAGCTGGGCCTGTAAGCCTGGCGAGGTCGGGAAGAAAGGGGCAAGAGCCCCTTTTTTCTCGGCCCTTTTTTTCGGTCTAGCGCTGTCACATTTCGGTCACAAATGCGACAGCACTGGGTCGAACCTGAAATGCAGCACCTTGTGCGTTTTCTGAACCGATTTTTAACAGGACGCTGTCCATGCCACAGAACATCGAATCCGCCATGCCTTCTGCCCAGGAAATGGCAACAATGGCACGTCGCCGTCGCATCAAGGACCATCTGGCGAATATCACCATCGGATTTGGTGGCGTGTTTGTGATTGTCGCCATCGCGCTGATTTTCTTTTATCTGTTATTCGAGGTTTGGCCGCTGTTTGATCAGGGCAAGTTCGAGCAGGCGCGACGTTATGAAGCGACCGAGGCGAAAGCGGCCTGGGTGGACATGGATGAATACAACACCACCGGCATGCGTTTGTTGCCGGGCGGTGAGTTGCAGTTCTTCAAGGTGACCGATGGCAGTGAAATTCGCCGCCAGGTACTGCCCGTGCCCGCCGGCGTGAATGTGGTGAGTGTGCAGCGTGCTGCCGTGACCACCGGTCTCGTTGGCCTCGGACTGTCCAACGGCCAGGTACTGGTGATTGCGCCGGATTACGGCGTGGAATACGGAGTGAACGATGCGCGCACCATTATCCCCGGCGTGCGCTTTCCGTATGGCGAAACGCCAGTGGTGGTGGATGACAGTGCGCAACCGGCCCGGCATTTTGCCCTGCGCGGTGGCGATGATTCCCTGAAGATTCTGGGCATCAACAGCGGTCGCCTGGTGTGGTCGAACTACGAGAAAAAAGTCGAAGAGGGCGCAGAGGTTGAGGTGGCGATGGGCCTGTCCAGCGACGTCGAGGAAGACAGCGGCCCCAAGGTATTTGAGCGCACCTCGGAAGTGGTGATTGATGTGCCGGCGGCACCGGTCCGCGAGATCATTATTGGCCAGGATGCACGCTGGGGTTATGTGCTGTCGGGCAATAGCCAGATGACGGTACTCAGCCTGAAGGATGAAACGGGACCTGCCGTGTACCAGCAGTTGCCGCTGACACGCAGCAGCGAGCAGGTGACGGCACTGGCCGCGCTGCAGGGCAATATTTCCCTGCTCGTGGGCGACAACCATGGCCGTATCGCACAGTGGTTCCTGGTGCGTGACAAGACGGCTGAAATTGATGCGTTCAGCCTGCAAAAGATTCGCGAATTCACCCTGGGCGATGCCGCGGTCACTACCATTGTGCCGGAAGCCAAGCGCAAGGGGTTTGTCGCGGGTGATGTCAAAGGCCGGGTCGGGTATTTCTTTACCACGTCGGAGCGCAGCCTTGGCGTGCATCAGGCCGCCGATGCACCGATCCGCTCCCTGGCAATTTCGGCACGCTCCGAAGGCGTTTATGTGCAGAGCGACAAGGGTGCGAGCTTCTGGAGCATGCACAGCGAGCACCCCGATATTTCCATGAAGTCGGCGTGGGGCAAGGTCTGGTACGAGTCATACGACGAACCCGGCTATACATGGCAGTCCACCTCCGGGAATTCCGATTTCGAAGGCAAGATGTCGCTGGTGCCGCTGACGTTCGGCACGCTCAAGGCGGCCGTGTACGCCATGTTGCTGGCCGCACCACTGGCCATTTGCGGTGCCATGTACACGGCCGTGTTCATGGCGCCCGGGCTGCGCCGCAAGGTCAAGCCGGCGGTGGAGCTGATGCAGGCGCTGCCGACAGTGATTCTCGGCTTTCTGGCGGGCCTCTGGCTGGCCCCCACCATTGAAGGCAGCCTGCCCGGTATTTTCAGTCTGCTCGTCATTACGCCGATCATCATTCTCGGCTGCGGATTTGCCTGGTCGCAGCTGTCACTGGAAAAGCGCGCCATCCTGCCCGATGGCTGGGCACCGATCGTGCTGGTGATCCCCATCCTGCTCGGCGGCTGGATTTCCTTTGAGCTGTCGCGGCCCATTGAGATTGCCTTTTTTGGCGGCGATATCCGGCACTGGCTGCAGGCGGAGACCGGTCTTGGTTTCGATCAGCGCAATGCCCTGATTGTCGGCCTCACCATGGGCTTTGCCGTGATCGCGCCGATTTTCTCGATTGCCGAAGATGCACTGTTTGCGGTGCCGCGCCATCTCACCAACGGATCGCTCGCGCTGGGTGCCACCCAGTGGCAGACGTTGACGCGGGTGGTGCTGCCCACTGCGTCTCCCGGGATTTTTTCGGCATTGATGATCGGCTTTGGCCGTGCTGTCGGTGAAACCATGATTGTGCTGATGGCCACGGGCAATACGGCGGTCATGGAGTGGAATATTTTTGAAGGCATGCGCACCTTGTCGGCCAATGTGGCAGTGGAAATGGGCGAGGCGGAAGTGGGCTCCACGCATTTCCGTGTGCTGTTCCTGTCGGCGCTGGTGCTGTTCGTGCTGACCTTTGTGCTGAATACCGCCGCAGAAGTCGTGCGCAATCGTCTGCGCAAGAAATACGGCTCACTCTGAGCGGACCCTGGAGAACTGACTGATGAAAATGCGCGAATATTTCAAGTCCGGTGATGCCTGGGTCTGGCTTAATGCGGGCACTGTCACCATTTCCCTGATCATGGTGGTCGGCATTCTTGGCCTGATTGCCGTACGCGGGCTGGGCCACTTCTGGCCAGCGGATGTGATGCAGGCCAGCTACACCGACATGGAAGGCAACCAGTCAGTGCTGGTCGGCGAAATCTACGACGAGAAAATTGATACGGCGGCACGCCTGCGCGAGGCGGGTATCGACATTCCGGCCGACGTGCAAACCGTGACGCGTTACTCCGTGAAGGTGGGCAACCGTGATCTGGTGGGGGCGGATTTCAAATGGGTTTTTGCTGATCGCCTGAAGGACATCCGCTACCCGGCCGAGATCGTGGCGCTGGAGCGTTATGAGTGGGGCAATTTCTATGGCCGTCTCAAGGAAGTGAAGCAGGCCGGCGAAGTGGTGGCGGCAGGCGATACGTCATGGGCTGCGCTGCAGGAACGCATTGCACGTGCCGGTGAGTTGCGCGAGCAGGCCGCGGTACTGGAAAACGGCGATGTCGGCCGTATCAATTACGCTCTTGATGAGTTGCGTCTTGAAGAGAGGCGGTTGACATTGCGCAATGCCCTGACGGCAGCCGACACGACCCGTATCGCGACCGCCAAAGCGGTGCATGAAAAGGAATATGAGGGCGTGCGACTCGCGCTGGAAAAGCTGGTCACGGACGCCGCGCGCGACTCTGCCGTGTTTGTGGCGGCGGACGGCACCGAAAAGGAAATCAGCCTCGACAAGATTGTGGCTGCGCACAAGCCTAACGACATGAATGTGTTCAGCAAGCTGGGCACCTATTTCCACAACGTCTGGATGTTCCTGTCCGGCGATCCGCGTGAGGCGAACACCGAAGGTGGGGTGTTTCCGGCAATTTTCGGCACGGTGCTGATGGTGCTGATGATGACCGTGCTGGTGACGCCGCTGGGGGTGATCGCGGCCATTTACCTGCGCGAATATGCGAATCAGGGCCTGATCACGCAGACGGTGCGTATTGCCGTGAACAATCTGGCCGGCGTGCCCTCGATTGTCTATGGCGTCTTCGGTCTCGGCTTCTTTGTCTATTTTGTCGGCGGCTCCATGGATCGTGTGCTCTATCCGGAAGCGGCGCCGTCACCGGTATTCGGCACTCCGGGCCTGCTCTGGGCCTCCATCACGCTGGCCCTGCTGACGTTGCCGGTGGTGATTGTGGCGACCGAAGAAGGCCTGGCCCGTATTCCGCGCTCGCTCAAGGAAGGCTCGCTGGCGCTGGGTGCCACCAAGGCCGAAACCCTGTGGCGCGTGGTACTGCCAATGGCCACACCGTCCATCATGACCGGGGTGATCCTGGCCATCGCCCGTGCTGCCGGTGAAGTGGCACCGCTGATGCTGGTCGGTGTGGTGAAGCTGGCGCCGAATCTGCCGCTGGACCTGAATGCACCGTTCCTGCATCTGGAGCGCAAGTTCATGCACCTTGGCTTTCACATCTATGACGTCGGCTTCCAGAGCCCCAACGTCGAGGCGGCACGACCGCTGGTCTATGCCACCGCGTTCCTGCTGGTACTGGTGGTGGCGCTGCTCAATCTTTCCGCGGTGGGCCTGCGTAATCGCCTGCGCGAGAAGTACAAGGCCCTGGAGTCCTGAGGCGGGCTCCGGAGCGAGCCATCGCATTGTATAGCCTGACGGGCCGCCGTATTGGACAGCGGCCCGCTACCCGAACAGAATCGAGACATCATCATGAGCTTCGACATGGAAACTGACCCCGTGAACGAAACGACCAGCACCAGCGCCGACAGCGGCGAAACCCATCACTCCCATGGCGTGAGCTTGAGTGCTCTTGGCCGTGTGGACCGACACCACCAGCTGGACGATGCGCCGGTCTGCCTGGAGGCAAAGAACCTGCAGCTGTTCTACGGCGACAAGCAGGCCCTCTTCGACATCAACATGAAGATCCCGCGTAACCGGGCCACGGCGTTCATCGGCCCGTCCGGTTGTGGCAAGTCGACCCTGCTGCGTACCTTCAATCGCATGAACGACCTGATTGATGGTTGCCGTGTGGAGGGCGAGATCGAGCTGGATGGCACGAACATTTTCGACAAGAGCGTGGACATCACCAACCTGCGCCGTCGCGTCGGCATGGTGTTCCAGAAGGCAAATCCCTTCCCGAAGTCGATTTATGAAAACGTTGCCTATGGCCTGCGCTTGCAGGGGGTGAACAACAAGCGCGTGCTGGATGACGTGGTGGAGGCCTCGCTCAAGGGGGCTGCACTGTGGAATGAAGCCAAGGATCGCCTGCATGATTCCGCGCTGGGGCTTTCCGGTGGCCAGCAGCAGCGTCTGTGCATTGCCCGTGCCATTGCGGTGCAGCCGGAAGTGCTGCTGCTCGACGAACCCTGCTCGGCGCTCGATCCGATTTCCACCCTCAAGATCGAGGAGCTGATTCATGAGCTCAAGGAAAAATTCACTATCGTGATCGTGACGCACAACATGCAGCAGGCTGCCCGCGTGTCCGATTACACGGCGTTCATGTATCTCGGCAAGCTGATTGAATACGGCGACACGGATACCCTGTTCACGAATCCTGGCAATAAACAAACGGAAGATTACATCACCGGCCGTTACGGTTGAGTCAATAACCCTGACCGCATGCTCAGGTGCGGGTCATGTGGATTTACTTAATAAGGTTAGGGCAGGCGAAGGAGCCGGCAACATGGTCAAGAAAGACGATTATACCCAGCACATTTCGGCGCAGTTCAATGCCGAGCTGGAAGACATACGCAGTAATTTTCTGGCCATGGGTGGCATGGTGGAAAAGCAGGTTGCCGATGCGGTCACGGCGCCGCTGGATGGCAATTCACGCCTGGCTGAAAAGGTGCAGGAAGCGGACAAGCAGATCAACCAGATGGAGCGCCAGATTGACGAGGAGCTGGTGCGCATTCTGGCGCGCCGGCAGCCGGCGGCCTCTGATCTGCGTTTCATTATCGCCATCGGCAAATCGATCACCGACCTGGAGCGCATTGGGGATGAGGCCGCCAAGGTGGCCCGCTATGCGCTGGCACTGGCCGAAGAGGGCGAATCACCCCGTGGTTATGTGGAGTCACGCCACATCGGCAACCAGGTGCGCATCATGGTGCACGACGCACTCGATGCCTTTGCGCGGTTTGATGCCGATCTCGCCTTCCGTGTCATGCAGGACGACAGTGCCATTGATACGGAATATAAAACCGCCCTGCGTGCGCTGATGACCTACATGATGGAAGACCCGCGCTCCATTTCACGGGTACTGAACGTGATGTGGGTGCTGCGCTCGCTGGAACGCATTGGTGACCATGCCCGCAACATTTCCGAGCAGCTCATTTTTCTGGTCAAGGGTTCGGATGTACGTCACACCAGCTACGCGGAAATCGAGCGCAAGCTGCAAGAAGAAAGATAATTTTCCGGTTTTCCTGACGCCAATAAAAAAACCGCGCTTACGCGCGGTTTTTTTATTGCCTGCGGCGCATCAGCCCATCAGGTGATTCGCATACTGCTCGCGCAGTGGCACCTTGTGCAGCTTGCCGGTGGCGGTGTGCGGCAGGTCGGCCACAAAGATCACGTCATCCGGCGTCCAGAACTTGGCGATGTGTTGACCGACATAGGCCAGCACATCTTCCTTGGTGGCGGATGCGCCTTCCTTCAACACGATCAGCAGCAACGGACGCTCATCCCACTTCGGATGCGGTACCCCGATCACGCAGGCTTCCTTCACGGCCGGATGCCCCACGGCGATGTTTTCCAGATCGATCGAGCTGATCCATTCGCCGCCGGACTTGATCACATCCTTGCGGCGGTCAACGATCTGCATGGTGTTGAGTTCGT
>CAYGBB010000106.1:0-6810 GCA_964347985.1 uncultured Moraxellaceae bacterium | reverse complement strand
GCATTCGAGCAGTTTCACTACCCGAATGCCATCGGCCCTGGCGTTTACGATATTCACTCACCGCGTGTGCCCACGGTGGACGCCATGGCACATCTGCTTCGTGTGGCCGCTTCCCGTATTCCGGTCGGGCGACTCTGGGTGAATCCGGATTGCGGGCTTAAAACCAGAGGGTGGCCGGAAACACGGGAGGCGCTGGCCGCGATGGTGAAGGCAGCTAAGGTGTTGCGTGAGCATCCCTTTTCAGAAATGCCACAGGAGCAGGTTAAGACGGGCGTAGTTCACGCCTCATTCCATCCTGCAGGGTGTTGCATTACTGAAGAAACTTCAGCGGAGGTTTGATAAATACAAACAGACTCCAGAAGGTGAGAAGGGTATGCGAAAGTCATGTTCCTCTCGCCTTCTGGCGCACTCCCTGACGGGTGGCAAGCAAGCTTACGGATTGCCGCTGGCGTAACAGTCATCCAGTGCCAGAAGATAGTATTCCATGCCCCTTTGCGCTGCATTAAAAGCCGTTTTCTGGCTGTGTTCATCCTGACAAAGGCGCTTGATCAGCTCCATCGCCTCATACGGATGCGCATCATCGTAATGCGCATGCGCCCGCAGCCACGCCATTGAGCGTTTATCAATACTGGCCTTGCCACTCTCGGCATAAACCTTCATGCCCTTCACAACAGACATTGTCCAGTCACCGGTGGCCCATTCAATAGCCAGATTGGTGGCCGCTATCCCTTCCGCAATGCTGCCGCGCTGGTTGATGTGCCAAAGATAGTGATTGATGGCATCCATGGGGGCAGAGGGTGTGACGGAGTCCAGTTCCTCGTCGGTGATGCCAAATCCTTTCGCCCAGTCGCGATACCAGTACAAATGGCGCTGTTCGATCTTGATGTTATTGATCAGCCAGTCTCGGGTGTCCAGAACGCCAGGCAGGCTGATGCCATGTGCCTTGGAAAGGGTAAGGCTCATGTAGTGAGGAAAATTGCCAACCAGTGGATAGAAATTGAGAAGGGCATGCCGGAATCTGTCCAGTGACAGTGTTCCTGCGGCCATTTCAGTGAAAAGCGGATGCTGGGCGATACGATCCTTGAGTGGCGCAAGGCTGTCCCAGAACCGGGTTGCCCAGTCAGGGTGGGGAGTACATTCAATATGACCGTATCTTTCTTTTTCTTTTGAGTGGGTCACGACAAGTCCCTTTTTGTCAAATACTTTGTGATGGTGCGGTAAATGCCGGATTTGCACAAGGGATGGGCGGTACATGGCTTCGGATGGATGGATACGGGCGGCAGCGGCAGGATATGAAATGTTGTTCTACGCTGAGTGCGAGGCTACGAATAATAATAACTATTCAAATGTTATGGGTGGCCTGACGGGGGGAAAGGATGTTGCCAACTCATCTGGAGCAGGCCGAAATAGAAGAAATGGCCAAGTCACGGGGCCTGTTTCTGGAGTTTGGTGACAGGCTGGAGGCGCTGTACCGGATTGATCATCAGGCGCGTTCGGTTGAGTCCTTTCGTCGCAGTTCCATATTCATTCTTCTTCTATACATGCTGCTCAGTTCGGGTATTTACATGTTCATGCCCGAGCAGGATTTGTCACGCTGGCTTTCCTTGTACAGCTGGGTTGGCATAATCATTTTCTTTGCGGGAGTTTTCTCAAGGATTCATCTGCTTGATAGATGGTTCACGTTGTATGTGGGCTTGGGCAGCGGTGCTGCCGTTGCCTTGTCGGTTGCAGTTACCGGAATCGTGGTGGATCCGACCGCTGGGCAGCTCACGCAAGTCGCCATCATGTATGCAATCGTCATTATCTATAGCGTTGTCGGCCTGAGTTTCAAGCAGGTGGTGTGTGCCGGATGGTTGGGCGGTCTTGCCGGCACGTTGCTGGCATGGGGGCTGGACGGGGCAGTGAACTGGGATCTTTTGCACCGTACCTACACAGGCAGCAGCCTGCTGGGCATGTTCATTTCGTATTATGCCGAACGTCGGGACCGTGATTTGTTCATACAGAGTCAGTTGCTGGAGGCTGCCCGGAAAAAACTGGAGGTCTCTGCGACCCGACTGGATTATCTGTCTCGACAGGATGCACTTACCGAGCTAGCCAACCGGCGTCATTTTGACGAGGTCATGACGCTGGAGTGGCACCGTGCCGCTCGAAGTGGATCGCCGATTGCAGTACTGATGATAGATATCGATCACTTCAAGCATTACAACGATGCAATGGGTCATGTAAACGGAGATTCCTGTCTTCGCAATGTGGCGCAGCTAAT
This sequence comes from uncultured Moraxellaceae bacterium, assembly GCA_964347985.1. Lineage (GTDB taxonomy): Bacteria > Pseudomonadota > Gammaproteobacteria > Pseudomonadales > Moraxellaceae > UBA2031. Next base: position 4,547 of record CAYGBB010000106.1, on the reverse strand, counting down.
TGCAGCTAATGCGAGGCGTCCCGGCGATCTGGCGGTGCGTTACGGCGGGGAGGAGTTCCTGTTGCTCTATCCCGGTACCGACAAGGTAACGGCCTGTGCGCATGCAGTGAGGCTGTTGACGGCGTTGCGTGAGGCCAGAATTCCCCAGGCACCGGGTGTGTCGCGTGACATTGTGAGTGTCAGTATCGGTATTGCCTCTGTGGTGCCGGGAACAATCATGCTGGAGCCGGAAGAGTTGATCTGTGCAGCAGATGATGCCCTGTATGAGGCCAAGCATGCGGGGCGTGATGATTGGCGGTATGCCGCAGGCATAGAGATCAGACAGGCCGATGGTGTCTCCGAGCCTGTCTGATGCAGCATGAGTTATTGTGCTCTTGTGTATGCCTCTATTTTCTTTCCCTGAAGGGTATAGAGTGACTCTGCAATTTCGCTTTGCATGGTTTCAACTTTCAATGTGCCGGTTACCCAGAACGGTTCGTAGAGTGCCTGAACACTGAACCCTGACGGATAGCGCACAAAGATGATCTGGTTGGGGGGCGGTGGTGGCACATGAGTGCAAGCGCCAAAGTAGGGCACCAGGAAGAAACTGGTAATGGCACCTTTGGCGTCATAATCCACTGGCACAATATAGCCAGGGATTTTTACCATTTTGTTATCCCATGTCTTTACCGGTGAATAGACCGGTGTTTCACGGCCGCCCTCAAGAGCATTAAAAACATCATCACCGGTCAGCGGATTGCTGCGTGGGCGCTCCGGCCCCTTGCTGTGGTCAACCTTGTTGGGGTTGACCAGTTTGGCTCGCTCAGTGTCCGGCACCAGTTGAGGCCAGCCAAGGGTGACGATTGCCTTTGGTGCGGCAGAAGGCCCCGCTTTCTTGTTTTCGGCCGCAAGCAATGGTTGTGACGCGCATAGTGCCGGAATCAGCAGTAACGCCAACAGTCTTTTCATGTTTTTCATCAGAGCCTTCATATCAGGGCCTTCATAAAGGTACTCACAAGCGCGGCGAGAGGCCGTCGGACAACAGATTGCGATAGGCGCGCAGAGCCGGCAAGAGCCCAGTGACAAACGCGGCAGAAATCACGGCAACCAGTATCAGCCCTTCGCTGACTCCCGGTACCCGGAAAGGCAGAAACAGGCCGAACTCACTGGCCAGCCACGGCTTCAGGCCGAATAGCGCCACATAAAAGATCAGCAAGCCAGCCAACGCACCGGCAATGCCGACCATACCGCTTTCCAGCAACAGCAAACCAAACACATGCCGGGGGCGCGCACCCACGGCCCGCAGGATGGCCAGTTCCCGGCGGCGCTCGTTCAGGCTGGTGAGCATGACGGCCATCAGGCCAAGCAGGCCAGCCACGGCCACACAGGCAGAAACCAGCAGCAGGATTTTCTCCATCAAGGCAAAGCTCTGCCAAAGCTCTGCGAGGGCAACCCCGGGCAGAATCGCCATCAAGGGTTCCTTGGTGTACGTGTTGATGCCGCGCTGCAACTGGAACACGGCAAGCCGGCTCTTCAATCCCACCAGTGCTGCCGTGATGGTGGTCGGCACCAGATTCATCTGTTGCGCAGCATCCGGACTGATGCCAGGTCCCATGGGGGGGGCGCCGTTCTGCCAGTCGACATGCAGGGCCTCCATGCCGGGCAGGGTGATGTGCACGGTACGGTCCACCGGAGTGCCCGTGGGCAGCATGATCCCTGTGACCTTGAATGGCTTGTCGGCATGGTCGGTGAGGGCGTTTTCAGCGATACCGTGACTCAGCACGATGTTGTCGCCCACCCGGTAGCCCAGTTTCCGGGCGACATCACTGCCCAGTACAACATCGAACATGCCGCTGAAGCCTTTGGCAGATGCCGGATTGGTAAATGCAAGAGGCTGCTTTTCACCGTAACGGTAGTGTTCGAAATAACTGTTATCGGTGGCCAGCACACGATAACCACGATGTGAGTCGCCCAGTGAGATCGGGATAACCCATGCGACCTTGGGGTGGGTGCGCAACAACCCGAAGCTGTCCCAGGAGAAATTGCCGGAAGCCTCACCCAGACGGAAGACGGAGTACAACAGCAGTTGTGAGCTGCCACCCCGTGCTCCCACAATCAGGTCCACGCCACTGACCGTTTGGGCAAAGCTGGTTTTCGATTCCACACGCACGCGTTCGACGGCCAGCAGCAGGGCCACGCTCACGGCAATGGCAAATACCGTCAACCCGACACTCAGGCGACGGTTCCACAGGCTTTTCCAGGCCAGATGCCAGAGGCTCATACGGGTGCTCCTCCGTCATTGCGGTTGGGGGCCGCCTGATTGATCTCCGCCAGCGCCACCAGACGATCAAAGCGCACGCTCAGCCGCAGGTCATGGCTGACAAACAGCACCGCAGTGCCATGTTGCTGGCACTCACTGAAAAGCAGATCCAGAAACGCCAACTGGGTATCGGCATCCAGGGCCGAGGTGGGTTCGTCGGCAATCACCAGTGGGGGTCGGCCGATCAGTGCGCGCGCCACAGCGACACGCTGCTGTTGTCCTATGCTCAGGGATGAGGCCTGCTGCGACCAGAGTGATGCTGGCAGCTTGAGGTCCGTGAGCAGACGTCCGGCTTCTTCTGTCGGTGAGCCGCTGAGGCGTTTCCGGCGCGCCGAAGAAAAGCGCAAAGGCAGCAACACGTTGTCAATGACGGACAGCCATGGCAACAGATTGAACTGCTGGAATACAAAGCCCAGATGATCGGCCCGCCAGGCATCGCGTCGGGCTGCACCCATGTGGGCCACGTCTTCACCATCCAGCCGGATACTGCCGTGTGATGGCAGCAATACCCCGGCCAGCAAGGCGAGGAGGGTACTCTTGCCTGTCCCGGAAGGACCATGCAGGAATACCCTTTCCCCGGCATTCAGTGTGAACGCTGGAATATGCAGTAACTCGGGGTGGGTTCCCCAGGCAAAACGGAGATCGGCAATCTCGACCAGACTCATCATGGCACCAGTCGGATGCGGGGTGCGCGCGGGGTCAGTGTTCCGCTGCCCTGGCCGGCAGGCAGGGCGTAATCCACTTTCAGGGTACGCATGCGCGGAAACGTCCGGAACAAGGCGCTGGCATCCAGCTGGGTCAGCTTGCCCGGGAACTGGCACTGAAAAAGGTATTCCGCATCGAAATCCCGATGGGCAGTGTTGCCTGTGGCTGTAAACGGGTTTTCAGCCTTGGCCGTACCCTTGTTGCAGCCGGCATCGGAGCCTGGTTTCAGCAGTGCGGGTTGGCGAAGTTGTGCGAGAGCCGCCTCAACGGCTGCTTTGTCGCGGGCCTTGATGGGGGCGTGTTCGAAGCCCACCACGTTGTCTGCCGGGGATTCCAGCGCTATCTGAAGCGACTGTCCTTCCATGGCCAGGGTCAGGTGGGCGACACCGTGCTCGTGGGCGCCATGGCCGTCGATGTCGGCAGCGAATGAGGTGATTGAGGTGCCGAGCAACAGCAACAGGTAAAAGTGTTTCATGCGGGCTCCTGTGGGCAGTGGCTGCCATGCGCCAGACGTTTTTAGTTATGCAGTGCAGCCCTGTAACGGCAGTCCCTGAGTTTACGGAAAAACATCGGCACGTCGCGTCACTTTAACGGACAGTCTGTAGGTCTTTGGTCAGGATGTCCTTCGTCCAGCCATATACAGGCCAGTGCCCCTCCAGTAAAGACATGGGTAGGCAACTTGTAAAATGGGCCGCTTATCCGCATCTGCTCGGTTACAATCAGAACATTCCCTTGGCCTTTCGAGTCCACCATGAGCCATCTGATCGACAATGCCGCCAAAGCAGTGGTCCAGGATCACCTCGACCACCTGCATGAACATCAAGACCATCTGACGCCGGATCAAAAGCAGGCCCTGCGCGCGCGGATCAAGGAGCTGTTGATTCGTGAAAATGCCGTGCTGGTTGCCCACTATTATGTCGATGCCGAGCTGCAGTCGCTGGCCGAGGAAACAGGGGGCTGCGTGTCGGACTCGCTGGAAATGGCGCGCTTCGGTAACCGCCATCCCGCCACCACCATCGTGGTTGCCGGTGTGAAGTTCATGGGTGAGACGGCCAAGATTCTCAACCCCGAAAAGCGTGTGCTCATGCCGACACTGGAGGCGACCTGTTCCCTGGACATCGGTTGTCCGGCCGAGGAGTTCACGGCGTTCTGTGATGCCCATCCGGATTACAAGGTCGTGGTTTACGCCAATACGTCTGCCGCCGTGAAAGCCCGTGCGGACTGGGTGGTGACCTCCAGCTGCGCCGTCGACATTGTCGACCACCTGGCCAGCCAGGGTGAAAAAATCATCTGGGCACCGGACAAGTATCTGGGCAGCTATGTGGAGAAGGTCACGGGTGCCGACATGTTGCTGTGGGACGGGTCCTGCATCGTGCATGAGGAGTTCAAGGCGCGCGGCATTCTGGATCTGAAAAAAATCTACCCGGATGCCGCTGTACTGGTACACCCGGAATCACCCGCGTCGGTGGTGGAGATTGCGGATGCAGTGGGCTCAACCTCGCAACTGATTCCAATACAGCCTTGCCTTCGACCTCGGTCAGCG
>CAYGBB010000105.1:1846-6851 GCA_964347985.1 uncultured Moraxellaceae bacterium | reverse complement strand
TGCTGTAGCTGGCACGGGGGCCGTATTTGTCGACCAGGATGCCGATCAGGATGCGTGCCGGAATGGTCAGCGCCACGTTCAGGATCAGGAAGGCCTTCACCTGTGCATCCGTAAGGTGCATGGACGTCTTGATCATTGGCATGAGCGAAACATGCGCAAACCAGATCAGGAAGGTGATGAAAAAGGCAAGCCAGGTGAAGTGCAGGACGCGGATACGCGGCTCACTGACAGAAAATAGCGGGAATGCTGGTTTGCTTGCAGACACGACAGGCTCCGTAATCGTAAGGGGAACACATGGATAAATGTGCAGGTCGTTAAGGGATGCTGGCAGGGATGGCCAAACCAGCAGATGAGGGTGTTTTTGCAAGCCCCGTGCCATCGGCCGCAAAGCCTGATGGATCGGGCGTTCTGGCGCAGGGGGAAACGGCACTGTTTCCGGGGAAACCTCAGGCCCTGCGCCAATGGCGAGGGATCAGGAATGGGGCAGGGGTGCAGACGGCTGCGTCACGGCAGTGCAACCGGCGCGTGTCCGGGTTGGTGTGCTTTGGTGCAAGGTATCCGTCCGGAGGCATGTCCATGCCGCATTCCGGGGCATGCGGGTGGCGGCCTGAACGTGAAAAATGACGGGGCATATAGAGAATGCGTGTCTGGTGAGCGGCTGGCACATGAATTGCAGAACAAGAGGAAACCGCATCAACCGGATTGATCCCTCATGCAAAAGCGCAATCTCATCGTTATCGGCAATGGCATGGCCGGCATCAGAACGGTGGAAGAGTTGCTCGCGCTGGCACCGGAGACTTATGCCATCACGGTGATCTCCAGCGAACCCGTCGGGGCCTATAACCGCATCATGCTGTCGCCGGTACTGGCTGGCGAAAAATCATTTGAAGAAATCGTCACGCACCCCGAGTCCTGGTATGAGGAGCACGGCATTACGTTATTGGCCGGGCGCACCGTTATTGATATCGAGCGCGCCAGGCATCTGGTGCATCTGGATGACGGCAGCATCCTGCCATATGACCGCGTCCTGCTCGCGACCGGCTCAGTGCCATTCATTATTCCCGTGCCCGGGCACCAGCATCACGATGTCGTGAGCTTCCGGGATATCCATGACGTCAACCGCATGGTGGCGGCTACCGCGCATAAAAAGCGTGTGGCCGTGATCGGTGGTGGCCTGCTCGGCCTGGAGGCCGCCAATGGCCTGCACAAGCAGGGCATGGAGGTGACGGTTGTACACGACACGCCGCATCTGATGAACCGCCAGCTGGATGCAGAAGCATCAGACATGCTGAAAGAAGAACTGGAATCCCGCGGCATGCATTTCTGTCTGGGTAAATTCACGGCAGAAATCGTGGCAAGTGCCGACGGCAGCCATCTTGAAAGGCTGGTGTTCAAGGATGGCACCGAGCTGGCGACCGACATGGTGGTGATGGCTGTTGGCATTCGCCCGAATGTCGGTCTTGCGAAGAAGGTCGGCCTGCAGGTAGACAAGGCCATCCTGGTTAACGACACCCTGCAGACTTTTGATCCCTGCATTTATGCCGTGGGCGAGTGTGTGCAGCACCGCGGTGCACTGTTTGGTCTGGTTGCGCCACTGTTCGAGCAGGCACGTGTGTGTGCCAACCATCTCGCCGAGCGGGGCGTGTCCCGCTATGTGCAGGAAGCGACGGCCACCACGCTGAAAGTGAGCGGTGTCAGCCTGTTTTCCGCCGGTGATTTCGCTGATCCCGATGCCGAGTCACTGGTGCTGCGTGATGTCGCCAGTGGCGTTTACAAACGCTTGCTGGTCAAGAATGGCTGCATCATCGGTTCCGTCCTGTATGGCGACACCCAGGATGGTCGCTGGTATTTCGATCTGATCCGTGAACAACGCAATGTAACGGATCTGCGTGAATCCCTGCTGTTCGGGAGGATGGAACATGAACCGGCTGCCATTATCTGAAGTCTCCGGGTCTGAAGTTATCAATTCTGAAGTTATTAATATTGAAGTTGTCGAGTCTGGATTATTCGAGGGTGATACGTTGTCTGTTGTTTCCCGTGAAGTAGCAACCACCTGTGCGTATTGCGGTGTCGGTTGTGGTGTGAAGGTGTCGGTTCCGGATGCAGGTATACGTACGGTTACGGTGACGGGTGATGAATCGCACCCCGCAAATCATGGCCGTTTGTGCGTAAAGGGAACGGCACTGGGTGATACGGTCGGCCTGGAAGGTCGCTTGTTGTATCCCGAGGTGAATGGCCAGCGCGCGACATGGGATGCCGCACTCGACAAGGTGTCGGGCGAGTTTTCCCGCATCGTGCGTGAACACGGCCCTGATGCTGTGGCGTTCTATGTTTCCGGCCAGTTGCTGACAGAAGACTATTATGTCGCCAACAAGCTGATGAAGGGATTTATTGGCTCGGCCAATATCGATACCAACTCCCGGTTGTGCATGTCCTCTTCGGTGGCAGGGCACAAGCGCGCGTTCGGGTCGGATACGGTGCCGAACTGCTATGACGATCTGGAGCTGGCTGATCTGGTGGTGCTGGTCGGGTCCAACACCGCCTGGTGTCATCCGATTGTTTTCCAGCGTCTCAAGGCAGCCAAGGAAAAACGTCCGGGCATGCGCATTGTGGTCATTGATCCGCGTCGTACGGCGACCTGTGATATTGCCGATCTGTATTTGCCGATTAAGTCTGGCGAAGATGTACGCCTGTTCAACGGCTTGCTGGCCTACCTGTCAACGCATGGTGTGCTGGACAGCGATTTCATTGATGCACATACCAATGGTTTTGAGGCGGCACTGGCGGCGGCGCATGCCCAGGACAATGTGCCAACGCATCTGGCCCAGGCGACCGGCCTCGATCCGCTGGATCTGGAACGTTTCTTCAGCTGGTTTGCCACCACCCCGCGCACGCTCACGCTGTATTCCCAGGGCGTCAACCAGTCTTCATCCGGCTCCGACAAGGTCAACAGCATCCTTAACTGCCACCTGGCCACCGGTCGCATTGGCAAGGAAGGCAGCGGGCCTTTCTCACTGACCGGGCAACCCAATGCCATGGGCGGTCGCGAAGTCGGCGGTCTTGCCAACCAGTTGGCCGCGCACATGGAAATCGACAATCCCGAGCATCGTGAACGCGTGCAGCGGTTCTGGGCATCACCTCATATTGCACAGCACGCCGGCCTGAAAGCGGTCGACCTGTTTGAAGCGGTGCATGAGGGGCGCATCAAGGCCGTGTGGATTATTGCCACCAATCCTGTGGTGTCCCTGCCCAATGCCGACCGGGTTCGGCGGGCGCTGGAGAAGTGTGAGCTGGTGGTGGTGTCGGACTGTATTGGCGAGACCGATACCTCTCGTCTGGCACATGTAAAACTGCCGGCCCAGGGCTGGGGTGAAAAAGATGGCACGGTCACCAACTCTGAACGCCGCATTTCGCGTCAGCGCGAATTCCTCACGGCACCGGGTGAGGCAATGCCGGACTGGTGGATGCTGGCACAGGTAGGGTGCCGGATGGGGCATGCCGACGCGTTTGCGTTTGACTCGTCAGCCGCCGTTTTTCGCGAGCATGCCGCGCTGTCGGCGTTTGAAAACAATGAAGAGCATGGCTGGCGTGATTTCGACATCGGCGCCCTCATGCATCTGGATAAAGCGGCCTACGATGCGATGGCGCCGGTGCAGTGGCCCGTGCGTGCGCGTGAAGTGGGTGATGCGGGCAGCGACTCGGCAGGGCCGGCAGGCCGTGAGCGCCTGTTTGCCGATGGACGTTTCTATACGCCGGATGGACGCGCCCGCTTTATTCCGCTTGCCGCCCGTGCCCCGGTGAATGCACCGGATGCGGAGTACCCGCTGATTCTCAATACCGGACGTATTCGCGACCAGTGGCACACCATGACGCGTACCGGCCTGGCCCCCAGGCTGCTGGCCCACATTAGTGAACCATTCTGCGCCATGCACCCGGAAGATGCCCTGCGATTGGGCGTGACCGATCAGGACGTGGTGACACTGAGCAGTCGCTGGGGCGTGGCAAGGGCCCGTGCCCAGCTCACGACAGACCAGAGCAGCGGCACGGTCTTCATGCCCATGCACTGGACCGGAATGCTGAGCAGCTGTTCGCGCGTGGGTGCTCTCGTGAATCCTGTGGTTGATCCGCTCTCCGGGCAGCCCGAAAGCAAGCACACACCAGTGCGAGTGACCCGTTTTGAGGCACGCTGGCACGGTTTTGTGCTGAGCGAGACGACCTTGCCGATCCCCCGGGTTGAGTATGCCGTCGCCATCAGAGGCGGGAAGTTCTGGCGTTTTGAGCTGGCCGGAGCAGAAGTTCCTGAGCAACTGCCGGAGTTGGCAAACGAATTGCTTAGCAATATGCAGGCGGCCATGCCTGGCCCCGTAGAGACCCTGGAATACGTCGATACGGTGCGAGGCGTATATCGCCGGGCATACGTGCAGGAAGGGCGTCTGCTCGCAGTGTGTTTCATCGGTGCAGACAAGGCCTTGCCTGAGCGGCAATGGCTGGCCGGGTTGATCGGTTCGACGCTCTCCGCTCTTGATCGTCGCGCCCTGTTGTCGGGGCGGCCGGCAAATCCGGCATCAGATGTGGGTCGCATCATCTGTGCCTGTTTTGTGGTTGGAGAGAAAACCATTAGTAGCGCCATCGCAACCCAGGGGCTGGATTCGGTGGCGGCCATAGGCCAGTGCCTGAAGGCGGGGACGAATTGCGGTTCCTGCCAGCCTGAGCTGAAACAGATTCTGGCCAGTTGCCGGCTTGCAGAAAAAGCCTGAACGAACCAGTCGAAATTTTATTGTCGCCTGCCTGTTTCACTGTAATGGCAGGCGCATCCGGAGGTAGACATGAGCGCCAAATCCCGCATCGTTGTAATCGGCAACGGTATGGTGGGTCACAAGTTTCTCGAAGTGCTTGCCGGCCATAATGAGGCCGGGGCCTGCGAAGTAGTGGTCCTGTGTGAAGAGCCGCGTCCTGCCTATGATCGCGTTTATCTGTCCTCCTATTTTACTGACAAGACCGCCGA